>CALBXO010000638.1 GCA_937890335.1 uncultured Pseudomonadota bacterium
CACCATCAGTCACGAGATCGGCCACTCCCTCGGACTGGCCTTCTTCGTCGAGGATCTGGACGGCCCCACCGAGATGTTCCACAACGACGGTGACTTTGAAAACGCCATCATGGACACCGGCGTGGACCGCCCCTTCGCCGAGCGCGCGGAGCTGGCCGGCGCCGGTCCTCAGCGGTTCATCGAGGAGAACCGGGAGTACCTGCTTCAGATTTTGCCTCGGCGCTGACCACGAGCACCCTCGGATCAAACGGCGACGACAGCCACCGTTGGACCAGGCTGGTGTCCTCGAACACCATTCTGTAGGTGACCCGGCCCTGCTTGCCCGACGGCGCCGCATAGAAATACGGGTACAAAACCCGGACGGTGCCGCGCCTCTCCGCCGCGCGAATGAAATTCTCGTCCTGAAACCTCAGGTCGCCGACCAGATGCTCGTCCGGTTGCAGCCAGCGTCCGCGCCGGCGCTCCCGTTCAATCTCCACATGCCGCCGCAGGGTCGCCAGGATCTCTGGCCTGGTATTGGTGCCGTACAGGAGCTGCACTCGGTCACCAGGTCGCGTCCATCCGTGGACCTCGCGCGCGAAGAGCCAGCCCTGGTAGTAGGGGTGATAGGGCTCATGATGGAGGCTACCGCCGCGGCGCCGAAGCTCGGGCATCAGCGGCACGGTATGGGCGAGGAACAGGCCCGCGAACGCGCCGATGACAGCCGCCCGCAAGCCCCACCGCCAGCGACCCACGGCCAGAGACCCTGAGGTCCACAGCAGGTCTGCGACCCCAATCGCCAGAAAGGGATTGAGCGGCCACGGCCAGTAGATGTGGACGACGGCCGTCGCTTGGAACAATGCGGTGTGGAGCACCCCCGCGAAGAGAAAGGACAGCGGGATCAGATCCCGCTCGCGTGGCAACAACCCTCGGACCAGCACCCACAGCGCCCCCGTGCCAAGGACGGCCACGCCAAACATGGGGTACAGGGACCTCCCCCACAGGTCCCCACCAACCTGTTCGACAGGTTGTGTGCGCAACGACCAGGATTCCAACATCGCGTCGAACGATCCGACCGCGTGGTAGGCCAGGAGGAAAAACCCCACAAAACTCGCGAGCACGGCGGCACAGAACAACCCGCCATGCCTCCACTCCGCGAACGCGCGGCGCCGCCAGGCGGACCCCAGCCAGTGCACGGCGATGGCGAAGGCGAGGTAGTACCCCGGCCAGTCCCAATTGCAGCACAGCAGGATGGCGACAAGCCGCAGCCAGTGGCGCCCGCGCAGGTGCGCGTCCAACGCGATCAGGCCCCACAGGATGAACCCGGTGGAGTGGTTGGTCATGTTGGCGAAGCCGTGGTTGATGGGCAGCAGGACGTAGATGCAGAGCGCGAGCGCAGCGCGTGCGTCCCCGTAGTGACGGCGCACAATCCACCACAGCGCCACCGCGGCGAGCACGCCATGCAGCGCGGGCACAAGCCTGACGACCCACCGCGCGTCCCCCAAAAGGCCCACCGCGGCGGTTGTGCTCAAGTGCAATAAGAGGGGCGCGTTCGTGTAGAGGTCGGAGGCCGCCGGCGGCGTGGGCGCCGTGTGATACTGCGCCGGAAACAGGGTGCCCCACTCCAAGGTGTTCCAGGCGGCGATCTGGTACGCGGCGGGGTTGAAGCCGTGGTGGCCCCACTGCCAAAATCCATCGATGCCCAGGAGCGCAAAGAAGATCTGAACCAGGACGAAGACCGCCGCCACCAGGCCGGCGATCTGGGCGCCGCGCTTCACGTCTCCGCGTCCCCCTGCCCCTCCTTGAGGCGCTTGATGAACGTCGAACGCTTCACGCCGACCAGCCGGGCCGCCGCGCTCTTATTGCCTTCGGCGCGGCGAAGTGCCTCGTCGTAGACCGCGCGCTGCGCCTCCCAGAGCCATGACCGGAGGTCGTCGGCCTCCCCGACCGGCGTCACCACAGCGGCGGTTTGGTCGCCCTCGGCGACCGGGGGGCTCCCGGCGCCCACGGGATGGCTGACCTCGCCTGCAAGGTCGGCCGGCTCCAGCCGCTCCCCCCGACACCGAAGCACCGCAGCTTCCACCGCAGCCTTGAGTTCGCGAACCCCGCCCACCCAGGAGCGATCAGCCAAAGCCGCGTGGGCGGCGTCGGTCGCCTCGGCGACCAACCGACCGTGTTTCATCGCGTACTGGAGCAGGTAGTGGTCGGTGAGGTACCGGAGACGAGCGGGATCCGCGCCCAGCTCAGGCAGGCGAACCACGCGATCCGCCAGGGCCGAGCTGGCCAGCTTGCCCAGCGCCCCGTCCAGCGGTGCGTCGGAAGGCTGCCGAACCCCCAGCACGACACGCGTGCCCGCAGCCACCGTGCCGAGCATCGTCAGCAATTGTGCCAGGAGCTCGTCGCGCAGCTCACCCGCATCCTCCACATACAGGACACCGCCGGAGGCCGCCTGCAGGTGTCCGGCCCGGTGACCCTGCGCATCACCCTCGCCGTCGCCGAGCAGCTCAACGGCCACAAGCGAGGGCGGCGTCGAGGAGACGGGAAACTTGATGAAGGCCCCCTGGCCTAGCGCTGCGTGGAGTGCTCGCGCGTAGAACTCCTTGCCAGCCCCCGCCGATCCGACGACCAGCAACGGTGCGTCCACGGAGGCGTACCGGCGAAGCGTCGCCTCCATCTCCGGACCCACCAGATCTGGGTCATCGACCGGGAACTCCCGCCCGAGATCGCGACGCAGATAGCCGAGCTCCAAGGGGCCCGCCGCGGGAGCCTCTGCGGCGATCGCCGCTTGTGGACGGGGCGCCGCCAGGTCCCCGGGCGCGCTGAGCATGGCGTCCAACGCCACCGCGCGCACCGCGGGCCACGCCGTCTCAAACGCCTGGATCAACGCGTGGCGCGTCCGCCCGTCCACCGGGACGGAACCGCCCTCCACGATGCAATACGCGTAGAAAGCAGCCTCGCGCTCGGCGTGTCCGTTGGCGCTCGCGCCCTCGTCGGCCAGGAGAAACGCCGTTGTCAGGCCGACGCTCCGCGCCACGCCCTCGCCCAAATCGTGGCTTGCGTTGTCGTCGTCCCCTTCATAGACGGGCATGGGAAAGCTGATTCCCTCATCGCGGAACACCCCAACCGCGTCGCGGACAACTTCGGTGATGGGTCGAACCTCGCCGCTGACCGCGAGGCCCACGGCCATGCGCCCTCGGACGACGACCACGACGGGATCGTCTGGATGGAGCGCGGCGGAGAGATTCTCCATGAAGCGCCCGGCTCGCTCCCTGGCCTCGGCGAGCGCCATCGCCCTGGGCATCTCGACAGCGTCAGTCTGCATGGCTGGAATCGCCAGCAGGGCCAGGTCGCCGAGGAACACGACGAGGAGGTGACCTGCGACGTGCAGGACAAAGCCACCCTGGGCGAAACTCATCGGATCTCGCACCCAGAACAACAGCGACGTCAGCACCGCGAGTGTGGAGACGAGCAGACCCAGCTGCGACCATTTGAGCCCCGGCACATTACCGGCGCGGCCGCGGCTGAACCACAGCACAAGGTCGACCACGTGGTAAACGGCAATGAGCGCTGCCGTAGCCCGGATGATGTCGATGATCTGCGCCTCGGCGCCCGGCTCGACCGTGCCGCCAAATCCCGCCGCGAGCAGGCGCACACCCAGACCCAGGCCCAGCACGGCAAGGACCGCGGCAGGCAGCAGCACCAGGCCGCCGGCGGTCAGGCTGCGACCGCCGCGAAGGCGCCGGTGCACTTCCAGCGCCAGGGGGCGGTACATGGCCAGGCCCACAAGGCCGGGCAACAAGATCAGCGGATCCGACAGCGCGCCCGCCGGGTCGGCCAGGAGTGTCAGCGCCCACGGCAGCGCGGCGGCGGCCACAGCGAAGATCAGGACGGGCGGCCCGTCACGGACGCCTTTGGCGCTTGTGCGCGCGGCCCAACCCACCACCGCGAGTCCCACCACGAACAGCGCAATGGGCCAGACGGGGAGGCGCGGCTCCTGGAGCGGGAGACGTACCTGGTACCGGTGGACGGGACGCTCGAAGACAAAGTCCACGGGCCCGCCCGCGCGCGCCAGCACCGACGCCACTGCGTCCTCATCCAGCTCGCCCTGCACCTGCCGCCCGCTGTACCCGATGATGCGATCCTCGGGCTCCACGGAGTCCGGAAGTCCCGACTCCTCAAACTTCTTGAGCTCCAGGATCTCCGTGAACCGAAACCGGTACCGCTCCAGCGTCAGCGGCACCTCGACGGGCTCGGCCACCGGGTCCTCGCCCTCCGCGCTGCGGCTGATGAGGCGGGCGTCCAGCGACCGAAGGATGTCACCAATCTCGGCGAGCGAGTTGACCGACCGGCCGGCCATGGCGACGACCCGGTCGCCGTACTCGATGGTCTCCTTGTTGTTGCCGAGGACGCGCAGCTCTGAGCCGGTGTCGAGGACATAGCCCTGCGGGCCGAGCTCAATTCCAAGCTCCGCACCCCATTGGCTGCGGCCCAGCACGAGGGCCAGGCTTCCCAACACGACGAGTCCCAGAAGCAGAAATCGGCGGTCCATCGGCGGGACACTGGCGCGCCGCACAGCCGGTGTCAACCACGATCAGCGGGGCGGCGTCAGACTTCTACGTCGGGGCGCGGGTTCCACGCCAATGTGGCGTGCGCGTGGGTCATCTGCTCGCGAATCGGAATCTCGTACGAACACGCCGATTCACAGGGCGCCGCGCAGCCTGCGCAGGCGGACGCGGGGTTGCCGAGCGCCGCATAAAGGCCCATGCCGGCGCGCTCTTCCCGGTACCGATCGTGGTACATGGCCGCCCGATCGACATCCCAGACCGGCACGCCGCTGGGGCACGCAGAACCGCAGTCCCCGCACCAACGGCACTGCACTTTGTCGAAGCGGGTGGCGTATTCGTCCAGAAGCTCGACGTCATTGGCGGCGAGCTGCTGCCCGGCGATCTGCGCGTAGAGCTCGGCCTCTTCGAACGTCTTGAGCGTGATGACAGCCGAGTGCACGCTGGGGTTGCTCGACGCCCATCGCAACGTCGCCCCCAGAAACCCGTCCTTGCGGTTGAACTCGGCGAGATCGACGTAGCGAGCCCCGTCGCGCGTCTTCATGACCGTCAGGCCGATCTTGGCCTTGTCCAGCTCCGCGATCACGTCTTTGAGCGCCGGGTAGCTCATGTACGAGTACTTGAGCAACATGACGTCGTACTTGCCCAGTTTGATCGCCTCGCGGACGACCTCCGGCAGCGTGGGGGCGTGCGACGACATCCCCAGGAACCGCACCTTCCCAGCCTTCTTGGCCGCCTCGAAGGCCTCAAAAACGGCGGGGTTCTGGATGCGCTCGACATCCTTGACCGAATGCACGAGCACACAGTCCACATGGTCCGTCTGGAGCCGCTTGAGGCTGTCGTCGAGCGACTTCAGGATGTTCGCCTTGCTCTCCTTGGCGTGCGGGTGCCACTTGGTCGTCAGCACGACCTCCTTGCGACGCTTCTTCATCACCTTGCCGACCACGGTCTCCGACACGCCGTCGGCGTAGCACGCCGCGGTGTCGATGTAGTTGAGACCAAGATCCAGCGCGCGATCCAGGACCGCGGGCGACGTCAGGGACGCCGCGCCAATCCCGATGGAGCTGACCTTCAAACCAGTGCGGCCGAGAGTGCGGTACCGCTTGAGGGCCGCGGCCTTGACCGCGTCGGGGTCCTTGATGGGCTCGGCCTCCGCGCGGGTCTCGAGCAGGCCGTCCTTGGAGACGAGGAAAGCGCCGGCAGCGGACGCGGCGGCCGCGCCAGCACCAATCAGAAAATTTCGACGCGTCGGCTTGTCCGCCATGGATGCTCCTTTGGGTGAGTCGCTGACACGATAGGGGGTGGGGAGACAGGAATCTACTTTGGATTTCACTCCTCTGGGCCGATAGTGACAAATGCACCACACAGGCCAAACCATGACCACGGAGCGGGACCCGCTCACATCAGCCATGATCGAGCTGCTGCGCACACGGGGCGAGCTCGACGAAGACGACATTCGACGCGCGGTCGCCGACGCTCTTCGCACTGTGCGACACGAGCGGGCGCAGCGTGCTGCTGCGGCGGGCCCTTCCACAGGCGGCGAGAACGGGCGCTGTTGGGCGACGCAAGACGACGGGCGCTGGACCGTGGTCGCCGAGGTTCTCTCCCGAACCGAGTTCCTGCGCATCGGGAGGGACCTGAACTCTGAGCTGACGCTCGCCCTCTCTGAATCACCGCCGATCGACACGGATCTGGACCTGTGCCTGTTTGTACCGGCGGCCGGTGAGGAGGTCTGGTTCCGCGCCCGGATCACTGCCGTCTCCCGGGGCTCCATCCGCCTTGAGACAGAACCGGCCGCGCGAGACCATCCCCAGCGTTGGAATCGGGTCAGCGCCCTGTTTTCAACCTCGGAGATGCCGGCCGTTCCGCGTGACGCCCCGACCTCCCCGAGCTCGTCACCACCTGGCGCGACGGCGGGCTACGGTCGGTCGCGCTTGCAGTCGTCACT
>CALBXO010000639.1 GCA_937890335.1 uncultured Pseudomonadota bacterium
GCACCCACCACCACGACCGCGATGACGATTTTCCAGGACGTGTGTTTCATGGCGGACAGAATGTCAGCGAAGGATCAATGTGTCCACTGTCTCGCGCGATTCCACCGCCAGGAGGAATTTGCGGACTACATCCACGCTGAACAGCTCCGGTGGGCGCAAGAGACACAGGATACCGACGCGCCCGATGGGATACTCGAGAAGCTCCGCCAACAGTGTGAAACTGCCTTCATCCGCGTCGGCCAGATTGTCGATGACGAACAACGCCGGGTTCTCTCGCGTGGCCTCGGACAGCAACGCCCCCAGCGCCTCCAACACGGCGCGGCGATCAAAGCGGCCCGTCGAGTACATGTGGGAGTTGCTGAAGTCCGTCATCTCCGGAGCGGGTCCAAGCACCTCGGACCTGCGCTCATACACGAGGCGAAACGCCGGGAAGATGGCGGCGCATTGGCCGACCGCTTCCTCGAGCCGCCGAAGGCTGCTGCGCGGAAGGCGAGCCACACTCAGCGCGAGATCGTCGATGATCGCGTCCAGCGCTCGGTAGTAGATGTCTTCGTCGGCGGTGCACTCACCACGGAAGATCTGAAAACGCTGCGGCCCAAGGATCGTCACCACACGTCCAAGCACTTCCTGGAGCTTGTCGCCGGGCTCGGCCGCCAGAATCACCAGCTGCGGCACATCCGGCTCGCAGGCTCGCGTCAAACGGGCACCGATCTTCTCGGCGAGCTCGTGGGAGCCGGGCGCAAAGATTGGGCTGAGTTCCACCGTCTGCCGAGGTCGCGTCCCGGCTGAGCGGCGCTCAAGACCCACCAGGTTCCGGATCTCCGGGATGCTCAGCCGGTCGGCAGGCTCCTTGGCCAGCAGCGACTCACACAGGTCCTCAAAGCCATCGCCAGCCCCACTGACCCGGCTCGACAGCGCCGGCGCAGGTTCGTTCTGGTGTCGCCAGAGCGTGCGGATGGAGCTGCCCGGGAACGGCGGGCTCCCGGCCAGCATCTCAAAGATGATGCAGCCGAGGGTGTACAGGTCGGCCGCAGGGCCGATTGTGTCGCCGTTGGTGGACTCTGGCGGGATGTAGGCCAACGTCCCGAGGATGCCGCCTGTCACGGTGACCGTCCGCGCCTCGAACAGGTCCTTCATGATCCCGAAGTCCACGACCTTCACCACGCCGCCCTCGGTCACCAGGATGTTGTCGGGCTTCAGGTCGCGGTGGACGATGCCCTCCTGGTGCAGGTACTCCAGCGCGTCGAGGATCTGCTCCAGGCATGCGCGCAGTCGCGCCGGTTCGCACACGGGCTGTGCCGCCGGGTCTCGCGCGCCGATGGTGACCGATTGACTCCCGGGCGACGACTGTCCGGCGCGCGCCAACGGGCGCTGCTCGGCGCCAAAGATGTCCACAAACGGATTGGACGCCGGCTCGCCGCTCTGACCCTGCCTTATCGCCAACTCCACAGAGGGCACAGTCGGGTTGTCTCCGCGGCCCACATCGGACCAGTCCTCTACGTCAGAGTCCTCGCCCTCCATGTCCTCGCCGAACATTTCCATGTCCCCGCCGAACATCTCCATGGAGACGTCGACCCCGGCGGCGCGGTTCACCTCAACGGTGTCGGCGTTGTCGGCATCCTCCCGCGTCACACCCTCCAGGTACGTCCGCAGGTCGACACCGATGACCTTCTCCATCGTGAAGAAGATCCCGTTCTCCCACGTGCTCAGCTCGTGGAGCTGTACCAGATTGGGGTGATTGAGCCGTGCAATGGTGCGGAATTCGCGCTTGAAGCGCACGAGGCTATGGGCGTCCTTTGGCCGCAAGGTCTTGAGCGCAACGCGGTCACCGGTGGTACGGTCGAGCGCCTCATAGACGCATCCCATCCCGCCCTCACCGAGCTGGTCAACGATCTTGTAGCGCTCTGTCCCATCGAAGCGGATCATGGAAGCTGCACAAAGTCGCCTGGGCGAACCGTTGAATTCCACGCAAACCTCGCCGTGAACACTTCCGGCGACTCCGTTCGTATCGACCGGACACACCGGATCAGTCAAGGCCAACGGCCAAAAACCGCACCAGCCCCTGCGGCCATCTTCGGATGGTGCAAGGGCAAGGTCGGTGCCATGATCGGACCACGGTATCCACGGGATCGGTGGGTCGCCAGCCGACTGTCCAACTGTCGGCCTACTGTCGGTCTACTGTCGGCGACGGTTCGTCCTCTTTGGCGTGCGCTTTCGGAGCGTCCCTGAAATCGACCCGGTACGCACGCGCGTCGGGTCCAACCTGGAACTCAAACACCGGCACCACCGCCCCTGCCTCCGTGGCCTCGCTGCGCGCCCGGTCGTCGAGGTCCTCGAGCTTCTGTACCGCGAGGTCCCGGTGGCGCTCCACGACATCCTGCTCCGGCGCGCGCTGCGCCTTCTCGGCCGCGGCCTCCTCGACGTGGGATTTCTCCTCCGTCTGCTCGGCGTCCCCAGCTGCTCCGGCACCAATGGCCTCGCGCAGCGCGAATTGGGCGGCGCCCGGCGGCGCAGTCTGTCCCTCTGGACGCAGTCGCGAGCGAGCGACTGCGTACGTCGCGGATTGCGGCGACGATGTGACAGTGTGAGAAACTGACGCCTTCGAGGCCTTTCCCAGCGCACTGACAATTCGGTGCTCGCCGGTGCGATTCGCAGACACCCCACCCCCTGCACTCGCCGACGCTGCAGATGCCGTCGCCTGGACGCTTCTGCCTGCCTTGGCTGCAGGTTTTGGTGTTACGGGTTTGCTGCGCTCAACTTGAATTCTTCCTTGTGTACTACCGATCATCTGCTCGACCCTGAGTCCGACGATCCACCGCCCTTCGATCGCTGCATCGGATCGTGACCCGATCCCTTTAGCTCTTTTTGTCAGGGGGCGTAGACCGCGTGCCCGCCGGGGCTCGCCGCGACATCGGCAGGATGGAACGGGAGCGCATAGCGCGCGTCGTCAAGCCAGTACTCGAGCAGGTCGCGGAAATGGGGATGCGCGGGGTCCCAGACCTGGCCGCCCGGGAGGGCGTTGTACGAAACAATCCCGTCAGGATCGAGCTCGACGAGCAACCGCAGGATGGCGCCGCCGCCACATCGATACCGGTGGTCACTCGTGCCACCATTGCAGGCGTCCACGTTGAAATTGTCCCCGGACCGAGGGAAACCGTCCTCGCCAAACGGCTCATCGGGCTGCGGCCACGTGAACCTGCTGACCCCGCCGCCCAGGTCCGGGATGATCGACCCAAACACCCGCGTGTGGACCTTTCCCCAGAGCCACGCATCGGGCTGCGGGGACCCAAACGTCTCCTCCAGCGCCACCAGCGCCTCCATCAGCGCCAGCAAGAGAATCTCGTCGCGCCCCTCCTTCTCGGGCGTGGTCAGGTCGTCCCAGATCGCACTCTGTCCCGTCTCCGCATCCAGCGTCGCGGTCTGCTCCGGGTGCTCGAGAATCCACAGGAGTCCCTTGACCCGCTGCTGGCCGGTCGGCGAGAAGCCCGGCGCGGCGCCGAGCTCGTCGCCAATGGCCCGCTGTTCCACGCGGGTCGCCCAGAAGTTGAACAGGCTCGTCGCGTTCGCGGCGGATACCTGCTCGTCCGTCGGCTGACCCCACAGTCCGTTCTCGGCCTCAAAGGACCAACGCCCGAGCACCTCCCGCATTTGGGCGATCCGCGCGGCGGCCTCCGGATGGGCCTCGACGAAACGGACCAGGTCAGGCCGCGCCTCGGGGTCCGCATAGGCCTCAGCCGCGGCGTCCGCGGCGCCCAACAGCCACGGCGTCAAGCGCGCCCCGTAGTTGCTGTAGGTATCCGTCTGGATGGCGCCCATGTCATCGAGGCTCAATTTGGCCTCCGCGCCTCGCTCGAGCAGCCGTGTGATGCGGCCCGCGCGAAACCCGAGGTCGTAGTCGTAGCCGATGTACGCGTACGCGTTGAGAGGGTTGTCGTCCTCGGTCACGCCCGCCTGGTCGTTGTTGGCCGTCACGATGTACCCCGACGCCGGATTGAGCACCGCCGGAATCTGGGCGCGGTCCAGCGACCCGGTCCAGTCATGCTCTCCGGTACCCCGCAGGGTCCACC
>CALBXO010000640.1 GCA_937890335.1 uncultured Pseudomonadota bacterium
ACTGCCACTACATCCGGATTCAACCGCGAGACGGGGACGGTCGCCTGATGGCGATCGAGCACGACGGCGCAGAGCGTCCGTTCATCGAGCTGATCGAGCAGGCGGACATCATCGTCAACGGGATCTTCCAGGACCCCAACGCGCCGCTCATGTACGTGACACCCGACGAGGTCTCGCGCCTCCGGTCCGACTGCCTGATTGTGGATGTGAGCTGCGACGAAGGCATGGGCTTCCCGTTTGCCCAGCCCACATCTTTTCAGGAGCCCATGCTACGGGCCGGGGCCGCGGACTACTACGCCGTGGACCACAGCCCAAGCTACCTGTGGGAGAGCGCGACCCGCTCCATCTCCGCCGCACTGGTGGTCCACCTCCCCACCATCCTCGCGGGCCGAGAGGCATGGGCCGGCAGTGACACGGTCCGTAGATCCATCGCCATCGACCGCGGCGTGATCCAGCAGCCCGCGATTCTCGCCTTCCAGGGACGAAGCGAGCAGTACCCACACGCGACCGCTTCCGACCCGACACCACTCACAAACTGACCCCGAAGCCTCCGGTCCTCCGGTCTGCGTAGCGCGGGCTGATTGACCCAAATGGGCCGAGTTTCTATGCTCCGCGGGTCCCCCCACAACGGGCACGTGCGTGCCCTCGGATTCTGCCATGCTTCGAGCTGCGGTCCTGATCGTTTTCGTCCTGGCGGCCTGCGGCCCCGACAGCCTCCCAGACGAGGAGTCCGGTCCGTCCGCCAACAACGGCGCCAACAACGGCGCCAACAACGGCGCGAACAACGGCGGAGACGAGATCTGCGAGGAGATTCTTCGGCCCCGCGCCAACCCGGTGGAGTTTGTCGGCCTGACGGCAACGCGGGTGATCACGGCGGACCAATTCCAAGCCTTTGTGGATCCGTTGTATGGCGCCGCGGCCCAGAGCGGCTCGTTCCACACCGCCTATGAGGTGGAGCCGGGACTGCTGCTCACCACATACGCACACCCGAGCAACCCCGACGCCGTCATGGTCCAGCTCGATATGGAGGTGGCCTCCACCGCGACCACGAAGACCCGGACGATCTTCCGCGCGCCCGCCAGTTTTGGCTACGGCGGCGTCTTTCGCGACGCTGTACTGGCCGCCATCTCCACCTCCAACGAGCTCTACGACGCGGACCCTGAGGAGTCTGAGCCATTCACGATCGAACACCGGTTGCGGTCCGCGAGCGGCGGCAACCTGGACATTCGCGTGCGGTACGCGGACGGCACCGCCACGCTGGAGCTTCAGACCCAGACCCCGCAGACGTCGCTGTTGCCCGGCGAGGTGAACCAGCCGGCGTTCCGTGGAGAGGCGTACGAATCCATCGCGGGAACGGTGTGGTTCACGCTGACCATCGACCAGTTCGAGTTCTTCAGCACGCGCGCCTACGGCATCACGCCCGGCGCCGACCAGAACTTTGCCGACTTTGAGCTCAGCCCCCATCGGTGGCTGCGGCTGACCGTGACGCCGCAGCTGGCGGAGCAAGTGGTGGAGGTGGGCTTTGAGGTCGTCACGCTCGATGGGCGCCGCGTTGCCTTCGCCAAGGCACCCGCGTCTTTGGTGGCGGGGGAGCAGTTTCGGGAGAACGTGTTTCGGATGCACCGCAACATGACCAAGCGGTACCAGGCGGACCCCAACGACCCCGGCAGGTTCGAGGTGCCGTTCTACTACGACGATCCTGAGGGGGGCGGCGTGGTGCAGGTGATCGCGCAGGGCGCCGCCGGCGTGTTCCGCATCGCCTACTCCGTGGAGAGTCCGGTGCAGTTTCTGGGGCAGACGGACTTTGTGCCGTTCAGCGGAGAGATCCAGATCCCCGATGACCTGGAGACACCGGCCGTCCAATGCGCCGATCACGGCAGCGTGGATGCGCTCGAAGGGCAGTTTCTCGTGACCTTTGGCGCGACGGACACCGTGCGAAACTCCGGTGGGCTGGAGAGCCCGCTTCGCGGCAACATCTGGGGTGCGGTGTACCGCGACGAGGACGTCGGCGGGCTCGGTCCCAAGGACGGCGCAGAAGCCGTCGCCGACTTCGCCTTCACGGACGTGGACCTGACGGACCCCGAGAACCTGGCCGAGTACCCACTCGACGCTGTCCTTCCCGCCGGGCAGTACCAGCTGCTGGGCTTCATCGACATCGATGGAAACGCCGACGAGTCGTCTCCGGACCCCGATCGCGGGGACCCCGTGACGCTGCCCATCGGGGCGTATACCATCGCGTGCGCGCAGCAGCCCATCCACGTCGAATTCGCCATCCTGCTGCCGTGAATCGGGCGGCCCTGGCTGCCCTGGTTGCGCCAGTCGCCCTGCTGTTGGGGGCAGGGGCGTGCGGCCCGCATCCGGCGCAACCCACGGCCGAGGCGGGGTCCCCCGGCGCGACCATCGTCCGGCTCGACGGCGACCTATGGGTCACCTCCCCCGACGACGACACGCTCGTCCACCTGACCACCGACGGCCCCGTCGAGATCGCGCGGCTGGACGTGGTCGCCGGACCGGAGCAAATCTCCGTCGTCCGCGGGGTCGCGGTCGTGACGGGCTGGCTCGACGAGGAGGTCGCCATCGTCTCCCTGGACACGCGGGCTGTGCAGCGGCTGCGCGTCCCCTGCGGAGGGACGTGGGGGGTGGCCACCTGGTGGGAGGGAACGCGGCGAGCGGCGATCAGCTGCCCGCTCGACGGGCGCCTCGTTCAGATCGATATCGACGCGCCGGCGGTGACGGAGGTCACCTCCGGGCTCACCAGGCCCACGGCGGTGGTGTGGCACGACGGGCGGCTGTCGGTGTCGTCGTCGTCGGGCGGAGTGGTGTACACGGCGGGCTCCAGGGTCACGGTCGACACAGGCGATAGGGGCGCGTCTCAGCTCGACACGCTGGTCGCCACGGACGCCGGCCTCATCGGGGTGTACCAGCTTGTGGACCATGACGGGGACCGCGACCGGCCGCCCTCCGAGGGGGGCTATGGGTCCGTGGTCGACGACGCGCCACGCATCCAGCCTGCACTGCACGGCCCATGCGGGCCCACCTACGCGCGCTTCGACGGCGGGCGCCTCGTCCTGGCGGGCCCCGTCGCGGCGGCCGCTGGGCCCTCAGGGCTGTGGATTGTCCACCAATACACCAAGAATGTCGCCGTGCTGGACTGTGACCAAGGGGTGGTCTCCGCCGTGTTACCAGTCGGGGCCGGGGCGCGCGGCATCGCGCTGGACGGCGATCATGCCTGGGTGGACGTGGGGTTTGACCACGCCATCACCCGGATCAGCCAGGACCCGGCAGCCCCACCGGTGACGTTGCGACGGGAGGTGGTCCCGGTGCGGCTCTCGGCCCAGGCGCTGACCGGCCGAAAACTCTTTCACGACGCGACCAATACGCACCTGACGCCGAGCGGCGTGGTGACGTGCGCTACGTGCCATCCGCGCGGCGGCGACGACGGGCTGCGTTGGTTCCTGCACACGCCGGAAGTGAGCCGCCGGCTGCGGAAGACCGACGCCGCGTGGAACGCGCGCGCGCTGGCGCCCCTGCACTGGGACGGCGAGTTCTCGGACGGCGCGAGTCTGGCGCGACACACGATACGCGAGCTGATGAACGGGGATGGCCTGCTCGTGGACGTCGACGCGATGGGAGCGTGGCTGACAGAGGTGCCGGTCCCGCCGGGACGCAGCGCCGTGAATGACGACGACGAGGCGGACATCGCGCGGGGCGCGACCGTATTCCAGGACGCGGGCTGCGTAGTCTGCCACGCCGGGCAGCGCCAGACCGATGGCCTGTCCCACACCGTCACCGGCCCCTCCGACGACCCAGATGGCGACATGGCCACCACGTTCACAAGGCCGCTGTCACGCGTCGGTGGGCGCGGCCCCTTTCTGCACGACGGGCGCGCCCCAACGCTGCGCTCCATCCACGCCGAGCACAACCCCAACGACCTCCACGGCGCGACCTCCCAGCTCGACGAGGCTGACAGGGCTGCGCTGGTACGCTATCTGGAGACACGATGACCAAAAGAATCGGTTCTCTCTTCGCACTCACCGCGCTGCTGGTGTCCTGCGGTGAGGCGCAAGCCCCCGAGGACACGCCGCGCGAATGGCCCACGGTTGGCGCCATCAACGCCGTCGCTGACGACGACCCGCTCGCCGAGGGGCAATGGCGCTTCCAGTACGACACCTGGGGCGTCGAGATTCTGGATGGGAGCTGGCCGCCGGCGTCCTTCATGCTCGACCTCATGGAGTCGGAGCCGGAGGTGTTTGGCGACCAGTACGCCAGGTTCGGATTTGTGTACGACGCGGGTGACGACCTCCCTGTGGGACTCAAGCGCGGCATCGACGACGACACGCGGGTGACGACCACGTGCGCGCTGTGCCACGTCGCGACACTGCCCAATGGTGTGTGGCTGGGCGCGCCCAACACCAAGCTCGACTTCGCCGGGTTCCGCCTGGCAGTGGATGAGCGGTGGGTGGCCTCTGGGGGCCAGAGCATGGTGGGCGAGCTCGACAGGGAGAAGCTGCTGAGGCTGGGTCCGGGACGCACCGGCGCGGAGAGTGGCGAGTTCGCACAGGTCGTGGCAGTAGATTTTCCGCCGTACTTCCACCTCGGCTCCCGCGCTCGCCTGAACTACCTGGGCACAGGGCGCGACCTGCGCAGCGAAGCGTACCTCTCGATCTTCTCGTCCGGTGCAGGCTACCCGAACCCAGAGGAGGCGCGGGTTCCCTTCCCGTCCGAAGAGCGCGCGGGCGCCTTTGTGGCCTTCCTCGGTCAGCTGGAGTCCCCGCCTGCACCGGACCAGGACGCAGGGTTGGTGGCGCGTGGGGCGGAGGTGTTCCAGGCCGCAGACTGCGGCGCCTGTCATCACCTGGAGGAGAACCACCTCAACCCCGTTGTCACCGTCCCCACCCACGAGGACGCAGTCGAGCTGCTCCCCGGCGTGGACCCGGATTTTGCCCGCGGCGCGATCCTGACAAGCCCGCTGCACAGGGTGTTGGTAGACGGCGACCCGGAAGCGGATCCGGACGAGGGGGACGGAGGCGATCCCGGCGTCGCCATCTTCCTGTTCTTCATCCTGGACAAGGGGCTTGTCGTGGTGCCCACCGACGGCTACCGGACCGCAGATCTCCGGGGCGTGTGGGCGACCGCTCCCTACCTCCACAACGGGAGCGTCCCGACGCTCGAGGCCCTGCTCACCCCTGCGGCCGAGCGTCCTGTCCGCTGGGAACGGGACGGATTCGAGATCGACACAACGCTGCGTGAGAACAACAACGGGGGCCACGAGTGGGGCACCGACCTGCCCGACGCAGACAAGGCCGCCCTGATCGCCTACCTGCTGTCCCTGTAGCCAGCGCCTGGGGCCTGCTGCGCATTGGTGGACCGAGCCACGGCGAGACAAACGGGGCCGAATTTCGTGCGGTCGCAGGGCGGCGAAACCGCAGTATCGTCGGCCGAAGACTACGCGGAAAGCGGGCCGGCGGGGCGACGGGAGCCAATGTGCAACAGGCTATTAGCCGCAGTCGACGGCGCAATTGCCGGCATCTTCCCCGACGCTCTCGCACACCAGGTTTCCGCAGCAGTATCGGTTGGTGGACCGCCCCTTGGTCACTCCGATGCAGTCCGCGCTGCACCCGACACAGTCCTCACCAGGGTCGCACACGCCGTCGCCGCAGGTGGACTGGCTGCTGCCGCCTCCTCTTGGCACCGCCGGCGTCGTCACGCTCCAGTCAGCGACCGAGTCCGAGTCCGCGGAGGGGTCCGCCCGCTCCACGGACGAGCCCGTGGTCGCCTCGATGTCCCACCCGGGCTCGAACCCTTCCCACGCGAGATGATCAACCTCGGCGCCGATGTCATCCACCAGGGAAAGTGCGTCTCCGCTGTTGGACAATCCCAGCGAGAGGCCCGCCACGTCCGGGTTTCGCGAGTACAGTGCCTGAAAGCCTGCCGTGTTGCGGGCGATGCTGAGGTGGGCGCCAGGCGCCAGATTCACGCCGTTGGGGAAGGCCCAGGTTCCGGCGTTGTCGCTCAGACTCCAGCCATCCAGGGACACGGCCGAGTCACCGGGGTTGAACAGATCGACGAACTCCTCGAGGGCGTCGTCGCCCGGTGTGTCGTAGCCAACCTGGCTGATGACCAGATGGTCGGCGGGCGCGCCGCAGTCGGCATCCGCGCCATCGGTAAATCCATCACAGTCGTCGTCCAGCCCGTTGTCGCAGACCTCGGTCACCGGGTTGATCGCGCCCTGACACGTGCCCCAGGTACCCCCGTTGCACGGGCGCTGGCCAAGCTGGCAAG
>CALBXO010000641.1 GCA_937890335.1 uncultured Pseudomonadota bacterium
GTCGTTGGGGCACTCCCCTGTGTCCGAGCAGTCCTGGGAGCAGATGACCCCCGCCGGCTCGCCCACGTTGAGGCACAGATCCTCCTGGCCGCCGCACGACACGCTGTCGAGATCGCCGCACGCCTCGCACAAGCTGACCTCGGACTGCACGCAATCGCCCGTGCGCACGTCACAGTTGAAGCCGTCGTTGCACGTCACGTTCTCGCACCGATCAATGCAGGTCAGCTCCACCGGCACGCACGACCCGCTCTCGCGACCGTTGATGTTCGCGCAGAAGTGGTCGATGGGGCAGTCGAACGCGTCGTCGCACGCCAGGGCGCAGAACGACTCGTTGCCCCCGTTGCCCGGGATGTTGAGGCAGATGTCGTCCGGGGTGTCCCCGCAGATGCCGTTGTTGTCGCAGTTGAGCCCGCATTGTCCGAGCCGCGCCGTGCAGAATCCCGTCAGCGGATCGCAGACATCGCCCTGCTCGCAGGCCACGTCGCCGCAACGGTCGATGCAGGTGAGAAGGTCGGGCACGCACTGGAAGAACTCCTCCTCGATCCCGTTGATACGGGCGCAGAAATACTCCTCCGGGCAATCGCCGAGGCCCGTCTCCTCGTCAATCACGCACACGCGCGCGCAGATGTTCTCGCCCGTGCCATTGAGCCCGACACATCGGTCCTCGGCGCCGCCACACTGGTCGTCTGTGATGCAGTTCTGGTCACACAGCCCAAGCTGCTCCTCGCACTCCCCGGTCAGTGGGCTGCAGAAGGTCCCGTCGTCGCACTCGACGTTGACGCAGGGGTCGTCGCAGACCCGCGCGATGGGGATGCAATTGCGAATCTCCAGCGGCGCCTCCTGCACGACGACACACTCAAAATTGTCCGGACAGATCTCCTCGGACAGCGTGCAGTCCTGCCCGCAGGTGCGCCCGTCTTCAAACGGCAATTGGAGGCAAAGGTCATTGTCGCCACCGCACTGCTCGTTGTCCGTGCATTCCGAGCACAACGCGCCGGGGTTCCCGTTATTGCCGTTGTTACCGCCGTCCGGCTCCACGTCCGGCACCACATCGGGCGTTACGTCCGGGTCCGGCGTGTCCGGGTCGGTGTCCGGGGTGTCGATGCCGACATCGCCGACGTCAGCACCGCCGTTGTTGGCGACGGGATCGTCCGGAGCGTCGTCAGAGCAAGCGCCGAGGCTCAAGGCCACGGCCACCATCAGGAGGGCTGCACGCATCATGGAAACCTGTATCTCGTTGTGACGCGCGAAGTGTAGCCGCTAACCCCTCCGGTGCACAGACGTCCGCGGGCGCACGGCTCGCCAGCGGACAGAGGCAGCCGCACCATCGGGCGACTGCTCGCCTTCAGCGCAGCCCCAGCGCGATCGGCGTGTCGAACACGATGGCGGTGCCGCGGCCGAGCTGCCCGTGGTTGTCCAGGCCTGAGCACGCCAGGCCTGAAACCTCACGGGTGCACAGCAGGCCGGAGGTCTCTGTAAAGCTGCCGGTGGGCAGGGCGTGTTCGTCGGGCGTGGACACCAGCGACACCGGTGCACCGGGCTCCTGTGGCCGGAAGGGAAAGGAGGCGCAGAACCGCTCACCCTGGGAATCGCGCGCGCAGAGTTGCTGCTGGTGAATGAGCAGATGATCCGTGCCCGCCGGATTGATGACGGGAGTCGCCACGATGTCCTGGCCGGGCTGGCCCAGCAGCACGGACCAGCAGCGCATCGCCCCTGAGGCAGCGACCGCGCAGGTAACGCTCGGCTCCCATCCCACGGCGTTGTACCGCGCGAATCGGACTGCGGGTTCCGGACCGGTGTCGACCTGCACGAACGTCGTCGGGCGGCTCGTTGTACCGCCTCCAAAGTACTTGCCCCAGCAGAACACCGCACCCTGCTGCGAGACCCCGCACGCGCTGTCGCGGTTGACCACCTGGACCTGCGCCATGGGCGCGGGAACTTCCAGCTCGTCGAGGACGAGGTCCAGGTTGTGGGCGGTGTCGCAGGCGACTCGCCCCGAGGCCGTGACGCCGCAGGCCCCAGCGACGTGCGATAGGCTCAGGGATGCGTAGGGCTCGCCGTCCAGGCCATCGAGCTGAACGCTGTCAAAGCCGCCCCAACAAATCCACGGCCCCGCCGCCGTGAGACCGCAGGTGGTGGCGCTCCCGCCGCTGAGGGCCTCAAACCGAGGCAGGTCGCTTCGGTGCAACGGCGCAGCGTACAGGGCCATGGTTGGATCCTCTGAGATCTGGCGCTGGCGATTGTCACCCCAGCAATGGGTCTGACCCACCTGGTCCAGCGCGCAGGCGAAGCCCACGCCCAGGTGCAAATCCTGGATCGCCGGCAGGCCGCGGACCGCGGCGCGCTGCCAGTCGACCAGCATACCCGCGCCGTCCACCCAAGACCGCTCGGTGGACCCCTGCCTGCCCCAGCACAGGACCTGCCCCTCGAGGGTCAGCCCGCAGGTCTGGCTCGTCTCGACGACGCCGCCAGCGTAGTCCACGCGGCGCACCGGCAGGACCGTGGTGAAGCGCTCCCGGGTAGCCACCGCGGACAGGGTTCCGGAGGCGAGAAGCTGCGCATCGGGAGCGGCGGGTCCAATACCGAGCTCCCCGGATGTGGCCTGCCCCCAGCACCAGGCGCGACCATCGGTGGCCACGGCGCAGAAATCGTCGTTTGTGGCGGCGATGCTGGAGATTCGAGCGTCCCGTGGAAGGGGCACCTGGCTGACCGTGTCAGGGAGGTCGCCGGCCAGGCAGACAAGCCGATTGTCCAGAGTGACGCCGCAGATGTGGCTGTTGGGCACCGCTTGGGAGCCCCGCGTAATGGCCTGGAAGCGCAGCTCCGGCCGGCGCCGCTGGGCGTGGGTACTGTCCTGGTACCAGCAGCGAAGACCGCCGTCCGCGTCCAGTCCGCACATCTCGGCGATGTTGGCCATGAGGGACACGATGCCCGTGGTGTTGGTGACGCGATAGACGCCGGTCCGATCGGGCTGCGCGTGGCCGAACAAACGCGGTGGAACCCAGCAGACTACGTCCTGGCCCTCCGCGGCCACGCATGTCGTGAATTTGTGGGTCGCGACGCTGAGAACCCGCTTCCCTTCCACAGCGCGGTGCAGCTCGGTGGCGGGAGCAATGGTGCCGTCCTGTATGGACGCGCACTGCAGTGAGTCGTCGGGGCGGATGCCGCAAGCGACGTCGGCAAAACCGTAGCTGCCCCAATGCATGGGCACGCCCAGGTCGAGCGATGCGTAAGGGCCGGCCCCGAGGGCAGCGGCGTACTGCGTCGCCGTCGGCCCTCCCCAGCAGCGCGGCTCGCCATCCAGAGTCACGGCGCAGAACCCGCCCGCGCCCGCGTGAATCGAACGGTACCGAAGCGCGGCGCTTTCCTCCGTCCGCGGCGGGCGGGCCGCGACCTCTCCCTCCGGGCTGGGCCCCGAACCCGTACCACGAAGGCTGGGCTCGGCACTGTCACCGACGGCGGCGTCCTCCGCGGCGTCCGACTGGCTGTAGCTCGCGTCGTCGCAACTGGCCGCGAGCGAAACGAGCAGGAGAATGGAGAGGATTCGGGAGAATCGTAGCATGGCGTGCCTCATCGTTGTCTGGCGACAATGTGGGGCGCGGGCCAATGGGGACCACTTAGGGTTTCTTAAGGTTTCTTGACCCCGACCATGAGGGGCCCAGATCAGCGTTTTATGCTCCGCACACCTTGTGGATCAGCACGTCCAGTACCGTGCCCCCGCGCCCCGCCGACCGAACGCGGCGCAACCGTCACGCCCGCGTGTCGACCGTGCTCGCGGGACGCCGTAAGGTGGGGCCATGAGTGACGACGCAGACCATGGCCCCACCAGCAAGCGCAAACGATTTCTGAAGCTGGCTGGGATGACCGCTTCGGTCGCCGGCAACTTTGCAAAAGGGCGGGTCAAGGGCCTGTTTCAGGGCGAGGAAGCCCGCACCCGCGACACGCAGCTGGCCAACGCCCAGAACGGCGCGCGCATCGCAAAGACTCTCGGTGAGCTCAAGGGCGCGGCGATGAAGTTCGGCCAGCTCGCATCCACAGCCAAAGACCTCCTCCCCAACGAGGTCGTCGCGGCAATGACCTCACTCCAGGGAGACGCGCCGCCAATGCCCTACGAGGTCATTGCGGCGCAGATCGAGTCCGAGTTCGGCAGCCCCGTGGAGAGATTGTTCGATTGGTTCGATCCCGAGCCCTTCGCCGCGGCGTCCATCGGCCAGGTGCACCGGGCGCGCACGGACGACGGCCGCGAGGTCGTCTGCAAGGTGCAGTACCCGGGTGTGGACCGAAGCGTGGACTCGGACATCGCGCATCTCAAACTCGCCCTGCGCGCAAGCGGCCTGATCGCGTTTCGACGCCAGGCCATGGACGCCGTCTTTGACGAGATGCGCCTGCGTCTTCACGAGGAGATCGACTACACGAACGAGGCGCGGAACGTCCGGAATTTCAGGCGCCTGCACGAGGGCGACGCTCATATCATCATCCCAGACGTCGTGGGCGAGCGCAGCTCGGGGCGCGTCCTGACCCTGACCTACGAACCCGGCGACGCGTTCGACCAACTCGAGGCCGCTGGCTACGACCAGCAGACGCGCAACCTCCTGGGGGAGCGGCTGACGCACATGGTCTACCGGCAGCTGTTCGGACTGCACGCGGTGCACGCGGACCCAAACCCCGCGAACTTCGCGTGCCGCAAGAACGGCGACCTGGTGGTGTATGACTTTGGCTGCGTCAAGGTCCTGACTCCGCAGGTGGT
>CALBXO010000642.1 GCA_937890335.1 uncultured Pseudomonadota bacterium
GTCATGCCGGGGAAGAGGTCGGCTGCTGGGTTGTCCAGCGCAAAGCGAACGGGCAGCGAGCGGCTGGTGCGGTTCAGCTCGGTACCGACGGAGACGAGGGAAGATGCCGGAAGATCAAAAACGCGGTCGTAGGAGTCCAGTTTGAACCAGACGCCTGAGATGGACTTCACCCGGCCGACGTACGCTTCGGGCACGGCGAGGTCGAGCCAGAGGTGCTCCCGGTTTACGATTCGTGCGATGGGTTGGTCCTGCTGGACCCACCCCCCGGGCGCGCCAAAGACCTCGGCTACGCGCCCGGAGATGGGCGAGGGCACTTCGACGGTGTCGCGCGCGGCGCCCACTCGCTGCGATGCGCCCAGGTTGCCACGCCTCCTGCGCGCGCTGCGCAGCTCCGCCTGCGCGGTCTGCAGGACGGCGCGCGCGGCATCAATGCGCTTCTCCGACACGACGCCGTTCTCGAAGAGCGGCAACACCCGGTCGAGCTCGCGCTGGGCGCTGTTGACCTCAATCGTGGCCCGCTGCACCGCCAGGTCCAATGCCGGAACATCAGCGCCCTCGGGAGCGGCTGCACCCACCCGGAAGAGGGTGTCGGCTCGGGCGACGGTGTCGCCGGGCGCCAGAAACTGGCTGCCTCCGGCGATCAGTCGCCCGGCGCGCGGCGCCGTGATCAGGGCTTCCGCGTCGTTGGGCACGGACAGCGCGCCAAAGACGGGGATGTTGGGCCGCAAGGGCCGCTGTTGCGCCTCCCGCACCAGAAACGGGATCTTCCATTGCTGCTCAAGAAGGAAGCTGATCTCCCCTGGTGACTCCTCTTCTTCCTGGGCCGCGGCGTCTGCGTCCTTGCGGCTCGCGAAGACCGTGAACTCGCCCATGTCGAAGTCGGCGGTCGCCGCCGCCGACGCCAGGCGCAGCGTCACGCGCCGCTTACCGGTGTTGGCTGGACGTACGATGGGGCGGAAGATGCCGGCGACCGCGGGTTTGCCGACTTGGAATGACTCTTTGGGCGCCCCCGATCCGGAGAGCTCTACCACCACGGTCCCCTGATCGATGGCCAGGTGGTCGCTGATTCGTGTGAGGTGAGCGGCAAAGGGGCTGTCCTCGCCCTGAACCAGGGCAGGGAACTCGACGAAGAGCTGGGTTGTCGGTCCCCAGATGGTGACAACCTCCGCCGCCCCGTCGTGCCCGCCGTGGTGTCCGTCATGGTGTCCGTCGTCCCCACCGCCGTGGTGTCCGTCATCATGCCCATCGTCGTGTCCGTCTTCGTGGTGATCGCCATGCTCGTCATGGTCTTCGTGCCCGAAACCGCAGGACCATGATCCGAGCAGGAGCGCCATGGAGGAAACGGCGAAGACCATCGTGGTTCGCGTCATCGGGTGGCTCCCTGTCCGCGGCTGTGCGCGAGCTGGATGGAGGCGCTGCGCGCCTCCCATTCCAGGTCGGCCTGTGCAAGTGCGAGGCGCGTCTCCGCCTCGTGGGCGTCGAGTAGATCCGGCAGCGATGTCTCGCCCGCGTCGTAAGCGGCGCGCGCCATCTTCACCAGTTCTCCGCTGTCGTCCGATGGCAGCGCGTCCAGTGCATCCAGCGCCAGGCCGAGTCGCCGCTCGGCGACGGACTGTTCCCGTGCCTTGCGCGCCGTAGTCAGCTCCAGCTCGGCGGCGATCCGTCGTCTTTGCGCCTGCAGGGCGTCGCGCTCGGCCTGGTTGCCGTTCCACAGGGCGAGCGGCACTGTCAGCGTCACCAGGAAGCCGTGGCCCGTGACCGAGTCCTCCTCGATGTTTCTGTACCCGGCCCCGAGGGACCATCCGCGCAGTGCGGGCGACCCCCAGGCGTCCAGTTCCGCTTGGTTTGCGCGGCCCATTGCGCCCAGCCGGTCAAGCTCCGGATTTGTGACGAGCACCTCGTTGGGCCGGGGCGGCCGCAGCGTCCCCTCGAGTTTGGGTCGCTGTGTCCACGGAATCCACGACTGGAGGCCCGCCCAGGCCTCTTCGAGCTGCGACCACTCGCTGGCGAGCTCCGCTGCCGCGATGTCGCGCTCGCGCTGGATGCGTTTGAGGTCGTAGCCTGAGACGTCGCCACGCGCGAGCCGGGCGGCGATGGCATCGGCGCCGTCGTTGAGTCTGCGGACCCACGCAACCATGGCGGCGACCCGGCGCTCGCGGTGCAGCACCGAGTAGAACTGCCGCCGAACTTGCGTGACCAGCTCGAGCTCCCAGGCCGCTGTCTGCGCGCGCTCCGCAGCCTCCCGGTCCGCCAGCGAGTTGCGCAGCCCACCGCGCCAGCCGCTCAGGTCGAATTCTTGTTCCAGGGAGACCGCCAACTCGCGCGACCCAGGGCGTGCAGGAATCTGCTCGTAGTCCACCGACACAGACGGGTTGGGCGTGGCGGTCCGCGCCGCGAGATCAGCTCTGACGCCGGCCAGATTGCTGTCCCGAATCGTCCCGTAGGCGGTAGGTGCGAGCGCCTGCTCGACTGCGTCGTCGACGGTCCAGACCGGCGGCTGGGCCAGCGCCGAAGCTGGGGTGAACAACACGGCACAGACGACCAGAAAACTGCGATTGACCCTCGGAGTTTTTCCGGGCATCTGGGCCCGCAGGACGCATTGCGGCGCGTTCATCAATGCAGCAGGAAGGTGAGGAGGAATTCGATGACGGAGTGACCCGGTCCGACGCCGGCCGCCACCAAGGTGACCAGCACGGTCGCGGGGGCCAGCACCCAACGCCACGTCGGGGCCGGGGGATAGAGCAGATGCATGACCCGCGCTTCCAGCGCGCCAGCGGCAATGGAGAGTCCCACTGCCGGCGTGACCATGTTCAGCGACGCGACCTCCGCCAGCGCTGCAGCTACCCGTGCCCTACCGGTGGAGCGAGCGGCTACTGCGTCGCAGGCCTGCTCGCGGGCGAGCGTCAGATCCGCCAGGAGGCGACCCACGACGCGGGCGGGGAAGAGCGCCGCCGCGAACTGATCGAGGAACGACAACAAGGTGTCGCGACGTGCTACATGGGCTCGCTCATGCGCGAGGACCACGTCCAGCGCCCCGGGCGAGGTGCGCGACAACAGCCCGGTGCTCAGCAGCACCGTGGGGCGCAGGAGCCCGAGCGTAACCGCCAGCGGCGCATCCTGGTCGATGAGGCGCACGTCGGGTCCAAAGGAGGACGGCTCGCTGAGTTGGATCAGCACACGGGCCAGGCGCCACTGCTGCCAGGCCCGCCTCCCGCAGACAACCAGGCCGGCCAGCGCGACCCCGAGCGCGCCCAGTGGGAGGGCCCATGTCATCCAGATCCCGGCCTCCTCCGGAGGGTGGGCAACGCAGAGGTGGTGGTGGCTCGCCGGGTGGCTGAGGCAGTGGTCCCCCGGCAGGAGGCCAAGGGCGCCGGCGACGCCCGGCATGAGCGCGGCCGCGACGACGACCAGTGGCACCCAGACTGGCGCGTACAACCAGGCACGCGCCAGGAAGGTGCGCGCCACAGGGGACCCCTGGGCGGGCCTGCGCCGCGGCGCGACGACCGCGACGACCAACCACGCGAGCGCGCCGATGACCACGGCCGAAAAGAGTGCGAGCTCAAGCAGGTCGGTCATTCGTCGCCCTCCTCGAGCCTGTCGGCGATGAGCCGCTCGAGGTCGCGCAGCGAGTCGTCCCCGCGCTCCTCGGCGATGTCCACGAACGCCGCCAACAACCCCTGGCCGCCGGTGTCACCGAACTGCGCCGCGATGGCACCGATCAACTGTCGCTGGAGCTCAGAGCGGGTGATGTTGGCGCGGTAGACGTAGGAGTGGCTGACTTTGTCCCGCGTCAGCAGCCCCTTGTCCGAGAGGCGCTTGAGCGCGGAGGACACGGTGTTGACCGAGATGTCAGGCCGACCGACGGCGCCGTGCACCTCCGCGGGCTTCATGGACCCATGGGTCCACAATGCCTCAAGCACAGCGGTCTCGAGTTCTCCGAGAGCCAGGTCTGGAAATCTGAGCATGGGACTCCGCGCACGTCTGGACACCGACACTGAGCCTAGGTCGAGAAACTACGAGAGTCAATCGGAGTTTGTCCGGTTTGTGTCTTGTGGCACTTGAGCGCGCGGCGCCCCCGCCACAAGTCGCGACGAGATGGCGCAGTCCCGAGCGCCGGATTCGGGCCGTTGCGACGGCGAATCAAGGCCGTGGTGTCCGGCCCTGTGGAGCGCCGCGCCGCTGACGGCCAGAGGGCCCGTGAGGGCACGCGGTGGGTCGGCCCGGACATTGCGTGGAGGAGACGGGCTGGATGGCGAACGAGGGAACGCCGTCCGAGCGCGATACCCCGGCGCACCGGGCGAGAGGAATGGATGCTTCGAGTTCTGGTTCTGACCGCACTGTCCCTGCTGATGGCCGCGCCAGCGTTTGCCGAGGGGTCCGGTGGCGCCGGTGGCTCGCTCGGCGAGCGCGCCAACTGGCCCTGCCAGGGCTGCAATGTGGTGACGCCGCCGGGGTATGAACATGGGCAGCCCACCAAGCTGCTGGTGACTCTCCACGGCGACGAGGGCGACCCTGACTACATCCAATGGAAGCTCGAGACTCCAGCCCGCAACGCCGGCTATCTGATGCTCAATCTCCAATGTCCCAGGGACTTGGGGTGCGGTGCGTACGAGGGGAGCTGGTGGCGCTGGGAGGCGTACAGCAACCAGCACGACATCGAGTGGTTGGGCCGACAGGTCGACGCCATGGAGGCCGAGTACAACGTCGATCTGAACCGCATCTACCTCGCGGGGTTCTCCGGTGGGTCGAGCTACCTCAGCGAGTACCCGTGGATCTACACCATGCGGTACGCGGGGCTGGTCTATTTTGCCGGCGGCTACAACCCCGGCCGGTACGGTTACTCGTGCAGCGACGCGGTCTGCAAGATTCCGGCGTACTTCCTCATCGGCACGGAGGACTTCCTGCTCCCCGGCGCGGGCCAGATTCGAGACTACCTCACCGGCTGCGGGCACGAGGTTGAGTGGAACCTGGTCCAGGGTGAAGAGCACGGCATCATCGACCGCGAGGTGCCCAGTGTCTTCGCGTTTCTGGATGCGCGACCGCATTTGTGCCGCGGCGATCCCGATCCCGATCCCGAGCCGGACCCCGATCCCGAGCCGGACCCCGATC
>CALBXO010000643.1 GCA_937890335.1 uncultured Pseudomonadota bacterium
GCCCGCCACCGACACCGAGCACAGCGCGGTCAATCCACGGGTTCAGCGCGACCGCGGCGACGCCGAAGATGTGCCCTTGGCTGATGCCGTAAAAGCTCACGGCCCCAGGGTCGTACAGCGGACTGCCAAACCTGCGCAGCCCCGCGATGTCGGCGATGCTCGTCTGCAGTGCGCGGGTGAGCGCCATCTGGTTGATCATCGACTGCTGGAGCCGGTCCACAAACCCAAACGCGCGGTCCAGGTTGTCGCCGACGGTGACAATTGCCGTGACATCGGGCTCGGACATACCCCACCAGTCCACCGCCGCCATGGCAAACGGCCCCTCCTGGGCATAGCGCTGGTTGAAGCCGTAGTTGATCTCCTCGCGCAGACCGAAGAAGCCGTGCCCCCATTGGAGCATCCGCACCGGTGTAAAGCCCGCCTCAGTCGGGATCGCGCTCGGAGGTATCTGCAGCGTGAAGGGCACCGCGGCGGTCCCATTTCGAGCCACGGCGCCGTCGGGGCCGCGGTGCATCGCCGCGCCGGGCGCAGTGCTCGTCAGGTACAGCGGAACCTCGAGCGTTCCCTCCACTCGCAGCGCCACCAGATCACTGCCGATCTCCGTGACCGTCACCTCCCCAAGGCGCACCGGCTGGGCAAAGAACTCCACCGCGTCCTGGCGCATGGCCAGCAGATCTGCCTGAACGTGCGCGTCCGAGCCGGTGGTGAAGTCCCAGGCGATCTCGATGGCGTCGACGTCGACACCAAACTCCGCGAGCGGCGCCAGGATGTCCTCCCGGTAGCGCGGCGTCTGCGCCAGCGCAGTGTAGCTCGGCGGCGTGCGCACGGGCCGGCCGCCCGCGTCCACGAGATTCTGAAACGCGACGATGTAGCGCGTCCGCTCGCGGAGGCGAAAATAGGGGCGCAACATCACCACCTGCCTCGTCGCGTCCGTGGTGAATTTGTCCAGCTCTGCCCAATGGGGTACGGGCTGCCCCGTCTCCGCGTCGAGCAGCACGGTCGTCGCGTCCGGACTGGACGCGGGTGGGTCCGTGTGAAACGTCAGGCTGCGCTGGCTGACCCCGCTCTCGAACAGCGCCACGATGGGCTGGTGCCGGGAGAAGCCGTCCGCTGGGTGAGCGCGGAGCAGATCGAACGTGTCTCCCACGGAAGTTCGAGGTCGCGCGGCCTCTGTGAGCTCGACGCGCTTGCCCGTTGGCGTCGTCGCGTCGTCCACCAGGAAGAAATCCGAGGGATAGGGCAGAAGACAATCCTGTTCCCACGCGACTGGATTGCAGCCTGAGGGTCGCACGCGCGGCGGGGCGTCGGCGGAGTCGGGACCATCCGGCTGCGCATCGAGCCGATCGTCGTCGCGGGTGTCACGGTGCGGGTCCGGTACGTCGGCGTCCGACGAGTCTCCAGTGTCTTCCGGGGGTGCGTCGCTGGCCAGGTCGGAATCGGCAGTGTCCGGCCCCGCGTCCCGCGCCGGCGTTGCACTGTCACCTCCGCACCCCGCCGCACACAGCATGGCCCACACAATCGCGTATCTCATGCCGGCGAGCCTGATGAGCAGCGCGGCGCGTGTCAAACGCGGCGTTGTCAGCCACGTGGCAACCCCCTACCCTGGCCGGATGGCGCAATCATTCTCTCTCTTGCTCCTGCTCTCTCTCGCCGGCTGCTCGCTCGGGAACAACGCGGGCAGCTATGTGGCGGCGGACGTGTCCCAGGGTGCCGACGCCGCCGATGCGGACGGCGATGCGACGCCAGACCTCCAAGACGTTGTGCCGGACGCGACCCCGGACGTGGTCCCGGATGCCCCGCCCGACAACAGCTGCACAGCGGACGCCGACTGCCAGGGTGTCCCTGGCGCCGAGGGGCGCTGCACGGAGGGAGGGTGCTCCTACGTGTGCACCGCCCCTTTCCTGGACACGAACCGGGACCTGATGTCCGGCAGCGACGGCGACGGCTGCGAGTGCGACCCCCAGGAGACGGAGCTGTGCGACACGCCCCATGACGACAATTGCGATGGGCGCATCAACGAGGGATGTTGCGACCTTCTTGGGTGGTCGGAGCTGCCGGGGGACCCCGACCTCGGCCCCGCGGACCACGTGGACGTCGCGGTGTCCACCGACGGCACCATGGTCATCGCGTGGTCGGCCTTCGAGGCGGTGCAAGAACCCGAGGCCTCCGCGGTGCGTCTTGTCGCGATCAGCCAAGACTTCCGGGTATTGAGCCAGTACACCTACCCGCTCGACGAAGGCCAAGGCGCGCCCGCCGTCGCCGCGGGCAACGATGGCTTCCTCCTTGCCTTCAGCTCGACGGCCAGGCGCAACATCCTGTGGCACCGACTCGACGGAGACGGGAGGCCCTCCGACGGAGTGCCGACCCCCTTCACCACCGACCCGTACGAGCTCCCCGTCTTTGACATCGCGTTCTACCAGGGCGCCCCGCTGCTCGCCTACTACAACCGCAGCAGCGCCGCGTGTGACGAGATGGCCCCCTGTCTGACCACCGCGCGCGTGGACGAGGGAGGAACCCGGGTCAGTGAACAATTGGCACCGACCGATCGACCGACGTCCATCGTCCTGGAGAGCCGCTACAACTCCGTCGTCATGGCGGCCGAGATCGAGCTGGGTGACCGGAAATCGCAGACGCATTGGCACTTCATCCGAAACGCGAGCATCACCGCGTTCGGCACCGAACCGATCCGCGGACTCAACGACGAGGCCCAGGGCGTCGGCGTCGCCGTGACCGAGGCCGATGTGCTGGTGGTTGCCCCGACGCCGGACCTGTCCAACGCCCTGCGATGGCGGCTGCTCGATGGGAACCAGACCTTCGACCTGGAAACCCAAGGGCCGGTGACGCAGGTCTGGGGCGTCCAGTACCAAACAGGGTCGGGCGCCGCCTGGGTTGAGCGGGACCGAGGCTTGCTGTTCGGCGCCGCGCAGCCGACCCTCGGACCCATCTCTCCCCGACAGCTCGATGTCCCTTCGGTGGGGCCCCGCTACGCCGTCGCGGGGGATGCCCCGTGGGGCGGGTTCGTCGTGGTCCGTGCGCTGCCCGGCAGCGTGGCTGTCCGCGCCTTTGACGCCGAGGGAACCCCGGTGTGCCCCTCCCTCCGGTAGGTCGCGCACTCCGGGCGCCCGCGGCTGGAATCGGCTGGAATCGGCTGGACATGCGGACTGGCGACGGGACCTCGTCGGTTGGAATACCTGCCACCTCCGATGTGATAGTCCCCGGGCGTGCGTTATGGGGACGCCACCACGCTGTTTGTACACGACCCAGCACACTCCCAACGCGCAGGACCAATGCTCGCCGCCCTCTACATGCTGCTGTCGGCTGTCATCGACACGAAGATGACCATCTGGCTGCTTGTCGGCGCCGACCTCGTCGCGTTCGCGTCTGTACCCTCCGTCCTGCTGCGCCGCCGCGGCCGGCCCGTCGCCGCGCTGAGCTGGTTGCTGGCGGTGGCCGCGCTTCCGTACGTCGGGGCGATCTTGTGGTGGACTCTGGGCCGCACGCACCTGGACCGGTTGCGCCGGCGCAGGGCGCGCCGCCCGTTCCGGACACCGCGGGACCCGGACAGCTCCCTGTCCATGATGCCGTTCTACAACGCTGAGTACATGGGCAGCGACGGCATCTTCGCGCCGACGTCGGGCAACCGCCTCGAGCTGTTGGTCGACTCCGAGTTCACGGAAGCGCTGCGCCAGGCAATCCGCGCAGCCACGGTGGAAATCGACCTGCTCTTCTACATCTGGAACGACGACAGCACCGGGACGGAAATTCGGGACCTCCTGGTCCAGCGCGCGCGCGAGGGCCTGACGGTCCGTATCCTCGTGGACGACATGGGGAGCCCGGCGATGCGGGGGGACTTTGCGGATCCGCTGCGCGCCGCGGGGGCGCAGGTGCTCCGCTTCTTGCCGGTCTTCTTCCGCCCCTGGAACCCCACTCTGAACTTCCGCAACCACCGCAAGCTTGTGGTCGTCGACCACAAGCTCGCCCTGACCGGTGGCGCGAACATCGGCACCGAGTATGAGTCGCACTGGCACGATCTGGGAGTGCGGGTGACAGGCCCGGCGGTCAGCGACCTGCACGAAGTGTTCTGCGAGGACTGGGCGTTCGCCCGGCAACGGCGGCCGCGTCCCGAGTTCGCGTGCCCGTCCATGGCGCGCCCGCCTGCGGCGGTAGGTGGAGATGGGGTGGTCGCCATCGTCGCCAGCGGTCCGGACCGCGACCGTCAACGCATGGCGGACGCGTTCTTCCTGGCCATCAGCTCCGCAGTGGAGCGGGTGTACGTCACCACTCCGTATTTCATCCCCACCGAGCCCATTCAGGCCGTGCTGCGCGCCGCCGCACAGCGGGGCGTTGACGTGCGGCTGATGGTGCCGCAGCGCAGCGATGTGCAGCTCGTGCAGGTGGCGTCGCGCCCGTACTACCAGGAGCTGCTCGACGAGGGGGTTCGGATCTTTGAGTACAAGCCGCGCACCCTCCACGCGAAGGCCATCGTGGTCGATGACGGGCTCGCGCTGCTCGGCAGCGCCAACGTGGATCTGCGCAGTTTCCGGCTCAATTTCGAGCTCGTCTGCGTCGCCGAGAGCCAGTCGCTGGCGCGCGACCTTCGGACCCTGTTCGAGAAAAACCAGGCAGACTGCCAGGAGGTCCGCCTTCAGGACCTCGCCGCCACCAGTTTGTGGGACCGCCTCGTGGAATCAGTGGCGCACCTGGTATCGCCCCTGCTATGACGTGTCCGCCATGCTGGACCTGCACCGACTCAATCGCATCGTCTTGAGCCCCGCGCCGCTCTTCCAACGTTTCGTCGCGGGGACTCTGCTGACCCCGAACTACAAGACACCACCCGGCGTCCACATCGAGTTCGAGGGCTTTGACAACGTGCCCCGGCACGAGAACGTCATCTACGCGGTCAACCACACGGACCGCTACAACTACTGGCCCCTCCAGTACGCCCAATGGCGCCGCCACGGCCGATTCACGGCGACGTGGGTGAAGGGAAAGTACTACGAGCATCCCCTGATGGGGCTGTTCATGGAGTGGACCAACAACATCCCCACGGTCAGCCGCGGCTACATCATCGCGCGGGACTTCGTGTCCACGTTGGAGCGGGCGCCGACGTCCGACGAGTACAACCTGCTGCGCGGCTGGGTGGACGGCGCGAAGGGCGATGACCTCACCGGTGTTCCCGACGGGATCCTCACGCGCCCCCGCGACATCCTGGGCCGCCCCTTTGCGCCGGCCGTGGAGACCTACCCTGAGGCGATCCGCGGCACGTTCCAGGCGATGATGGCGCGCTTTGTGGAACTCAATGTGGAGGCCAAACACAAGGGCCTGGACCTCATCATCTTCCCGCAGGGAACCCGCTCGGTTCAGTTGAGCAGGGGCCACATTGGCCTGGCGCAGATGGCGCTCAAGCTCAAGTGGACAGTGGTGCCGGTGGGCTGCAACGGCTCCGACAAGTGCTATCCCGGCTCGTCGCCATGGGCGTTGCCCGGTCGCAT
>CALBXO010000644.1 GCA_937890335.1 uncultured Pseudomonadota bacterium
GCGAGGACGGTCTGGAGGGTGATTTTGACGGGTATGTCTTTGACGCGGACGCCGGCCAGCGGTTCTTGCTGCAGGCCGCCGCTGTCGGGGCGCCCGCTGTCGCTTTTGAGGTCCGGCTGGGGGGTGACGACGCACCCGCAGACTACGAGCGGTTTGGCATTCCCTACGCGGACCGGAACGCCCAGCGCCTCTTCGTGGCACCGTGGACCGGGACCTATGTGGTGCGCGTCGGCGAGCTGAGCAACTTCCGCGGCATCGGCGGGGAGCCCACGGGCTCGGCCGACTTCACCTACCTCTTCGGTGTGGAACGCCTGGACCCGGTGGAGCCGGTCGCTGTGGCCGCGGGGGCCGAGAGCGTCGTCGGCGATCTCCTCGACGTGCCGGGGTTTGTGGTCAGCGCCGCGGAGGCCGACGGAGTCGCGGTGCGGCTTGAGACGGGAGACTCGGTCCGCGCGACCTGGTTCACCAGCGGCCTGGATTATGCCGACCCGGCGCCCGCGGCCCGGTTCGTGGCCCTGCCCGAGGGTGGATTGCTGTTGAGGGTGGATCATGTGGAAGCCGCCGCTGCAGACACGGACTTCACCCTCCACACCACGCCAGCATTGCTGACCGGCGACGGGGAGCCCAACCAGATCGCTGAGGATGCGACAGCGCTCGGCACCACGGGTGCGGCGATTCTGGTGGGCCTTGGCGGGTTTGCGGTCGTGGACGAGCAGGCCGAGGGGACGACGGAGGACTTCTGGAGCTTCACTGTTGCGGCGGCGGGCACCTTCACTGTCGAGACGGACTTCCGAACGCTCCCAGCCGACACGACACTCGCCCTGTATGCCGCGGAGAACCTGGAAGAGGCGATCGGGTTCAACGACGACGCCGACGGCCTGTACTCATCTGTTTCCGCGGAGCTGGCAGAGGGTGGGTATGTGGTGGTCGTGCGGAGCTTTGACGACGAAGTCGACGGCGATTACTTCCTGTCTGTCGCTGCCGAATAGAAGACCCGTCCCGCGGGGCGCGCGGCAATGGACCCGCTTTGCCTGCCGGCGGGCTGAGGGCTATCCTCTGGGTCGGTGTTCCACATCGTCGTGAATGAGGGTGCTTCGGATCGTGCCCAGGGCCTCCACACACATGCGTTTGTTTCGTGTGCGTCCCGTATTCATCGGGCTCGCGCTGGCCGCGCTATGCTTTGGCTGCACGCCCGAGGAGGCTCCGATTCGCTGCGGTGCAGGCACGGTGCGCAGCTCCGGCGTCTGCGTCCCCACAGGTGGGATCGTGTGTGGGTCTGGCACCGCGCTGGTGGGCGACCAATGCGTACCCGCAGCGGAGGGTGTGGAGTGCGGTGCCGGCACCGCGTTGGTGGCCGGAGAGTGTGTGCCGAGTGACCCGTTGGCGTGCGGCGACGGCACCGAGCGCGTCGGAGATGTCTGCGTGTCCGCGGATGGCGATCTGCGCTGCGGTCCTGGTACGGAGCTGCGCGGCGACGAATGTGTCGCCCCGGACGGCGTGGTGTGCGGGGAGGGAACGCGACTCGAGGACGGCGCCTGCGTCCTGGAGGCGGTCCTTTGCCCCGACGGCCAGGGGTGGGTAGGCGGCCGGTGCGTGCCGATTGGGGCTCGATGCGGCGCGGGCACGGTCCAGGTGGGCGACGCGTGCGTTCCGGTGGACCCGCTGGCGGACATCGCGGCCGAGGAGAGTGCCGAGAACAACGACCCGGTTCTGGGAGGTGCCGCCGGCGCGCTGGCGTTGGGGGACGAGGGCTCACTGCTGTACGTCCGCGGGCTGATTCAGGCGCCGAGGGACCTGGACGACGATGGACTCGCGGACGCGGATTTTGACGGCTTTGCTGTCAGTCTTCGCGGCGGCGACCGCGTGAGCATCGAGGTGACCGCCGTTGGCGCGCCGGATCTCGCATTTGAGGTGACAGGTCCCAACGGGTACTGGCGTCGGGCCTTCCCCGCCACCGAACGCAACGCGCGCCGTATCCTGGCGGTGCCGGCGGACGGGTCGTACCTGCTCCGGATCAGCACCGCCGTGAACTTCGCCGGGGGAGCGCCGCCGCAAGGCGGAGACAGCTTCACCTGGTTCGCGGCCGTGGGGCTTGTCGCCGCTGGCGAGGCCGCGGTGTACGACCGGACGGACTTCCTTTGGGATGCGCGGGCAGACTCCGCCCCCGCCGCTCGCATTGCCGTGTCTGCCGCCTCCCCCATCCGCCTGTCGGTTTCCGGCGCCCCCGACGCTCAGCCGGTGCTCCTCGTCGCGCGCGAGGGTGGTTTTGACGAGGTCGATGCGGCGCAGCCTCGGGTGTTCTTTGTGCCCGAGGGCGGCCTGGAAGTGGTGGCCGATCAGCGGATCACCGGAAGCGGTCGGGCGGTGATCGTTCGCGCGGATGCGGGCGGCGCGCGCCTCGGTAGGTTGGGTCCCGGCGAGGATCTCGCCCTCACCGGTACGGCAATCCCCGGAGGCGAGGGGCCCGCGTGGTCGTGGGAAGTAGAGGCGGGGACGGTGGTTCGGGTCGATGGCGATCCGGGTGTCCAGATGGTCCTGCAGCAGACCGCACCTGCGCGGACGGTGGAGGCGCAGGAGCGAATCGAGCTCGCGGTCTGGGAACCGGGCGCGTTCACGCTGGTCGTCCATGGGGCAGAGTCCGACGTGAACCTCAGAGTGCGTACCTGGGCGGTGACCAGCATTGGATCTCTTGCGGCTGGAGATGGCCTGGTGCGGGTGCGAACGCCGGAGCTGCTGTCGCCCAGCACCGTCTACACCACCGTCTCGCCCACTGAGCCGGGGCTCGTCACCCTGGGGGTCCGACCGCCGGAGGGGCTGGATGCCAACCTCTCGGTGTTCCGGGGTGACGTGATTGCCGCGCAGACATTGTCTCCCGACGCCCTGGTCGCGACGGCGACGGGGCCCGGCGGCTACGAGGTTGTCAGCGACATCGTCGAGGGGCCCGAGAGGCTCCTGGTGCGGGTTGAGGCCGTCGAGGGGGGCGGTCGGCCCACACTGGAGGCGCGGTTGGAGACCGCGTTGATGGAGCTGGAACCGAACGACTCTGCCGATCAGGCCCAGAGGCTCCCGGATGTGGTCAATGGGCTGCTTGTGAGCGGTAGGCTCGAACCTGCGGACATCGTGACAGACGACTTCTACGCGTTTCGCCTCTCGGGACCCTCGCGCATTGCAGTCCGGTCGTCGGCGCCAGGTCTGCAGCCCAGTTCCGGGGTGGAACTGGCGCTCTGGGACGGCGCCACCCAGCGCCCGCTCCTCACCGCACCAAGCTCACCGCAGATCCCGTTTGCGCAGCTTGAGGCCACGGTGCCTGCCGGAGAGTACCTGGTGCGTGTGCGTGCGCCCGAGGGGGCGGAAGGCGGCGGGTACCTGGTTCGCGTCTCGGTCCTTCGCGACTTCGTCTGCCTGCCGGGCAGCGAGGTCTGCGTGGAGGGCGCGGTGGGGCTCTGTGGGCCTGGTGGGGAGGGGTATACCACCGTCGCGTGCGCACAGGATCTCGAGTGTGCCGAGCTTGATGACGTGCCTGGCTGTGGGCAGACGCTGGAAGTGGAGCCCAACGATCTTCTGGCGCGCGCGCAACCGCTCGGGCAGCTGGCACCTGGGCGCACGGATGTACGGGCTTCCGCGGCGCACGACTCCGACGCTGATTTCTTCACCGTGGAGCTGCGTGAGGGAGGCGTCGCCAACATTGGGACGCTGGCGGCCGGCGGGGCGGTCACGACGCAGATCACCGTGTACTCCGCGCAGGGCGAGCGGCTGGCCGAGGACGACGGCAGCGGTCCAGAAGGGCACGCGCTGATCGAACGGCTCGCCGTTCCCGCGGGGACCTACACTGTCGCGGTGCAGCCGGTGACGGGGACGGGACCGTATCGGCTGTACTTCGATGTCCGCGCGCTCGCGTGCCCCGTCGGGCAGCGGCGTTGCGCCGAGGATGTGCTGGAGCACTGCGACGGGCTGGTGTTTGGCGCGGTGGAGACATGCGCGCTCGGCTGTGTGCCGGGGGACCCGGCCGCGTGTCGGGAGCCGCCGCCGCCGCGCGAGGATGAGCCCAACGACTCGCCGGAGCTCGCGTTCATACTGGGCGCCTTGCCGGTCACGGTGCAGGGCCGGATCGAGCCTGGTGACGACGTGGATTGGTACCAGCTGGACACCGTCGGACAGGGGGTGCTCCTGCTCGGTACCAGCGACCCGGACACCGGAGACCCGGTCAATACGCGTCTGTTTCTGTGTTCGACCGCGGACGTGGAGAACAACTGCGCGTGGCTCGGGCCGCGCACCGCTCGCAACGACGACGGCGAAGGGCGCGATGGGTACTCCTACCTGGAGGTTCAGGTGGACGCTGGCACCTGGTGGCTGGCGGTGGAGTCCTTTGGGCCGGACACTGGGGACTACCTGGTCACTGTGGCGCTGGGGCCGCTTCCGGGCGAGCCAAACGAAAATTGGCGCGACGCCACCGCGCTCGGGCCCGAGCGGCCGGCGCGCTTCGCGATCGACGTGCCCGGCGACCAGGACTGGTACGTCGTCGACGTGGGCGAGACGGCGACCGTCCGCGTGGAGACGGGCTCGGTGGGACAGCTTGGCAGAGATGTGGACACGCGCGTGTTTGTCTGCGAACAGCTGGACCCGGACCGGTGCTCGTTCGGCGACGAGGGGGCGCACCTGGCGGCGAACGACGATGGCCCAGGGCTCGGGGGCTACTCCCGGATCGACGTGGCGCTGCCGGGACCTGGGCGCTACTTCGTCGTCGTAGAGGCCTTTGGCGAGCAGGTTGGGGACTACGAATTGGTTGTGACGGACGTGTTCGAGCCCAACGACGGACCCGGGCAGACCTCGCCCATCGAGGTGCCGAGCCTTAGCCATGGCGTGCTGGACGGCTCCGAGGACTGGTACGAGACGCTGGTGGTTTTTGTGGGCGAGACCCACACGTTTACGACGGCGCCGTGGGGCGGACGCGGTGCCGTGGATACGCGGCTGCGGTTGGTCCGGCTCTCGGACCCCGGTACAACGATCGTGGACAATGACGACGCCGAAGGGCTTGGGGTGTTTTCGCGCCTCCGGTACACCTTCGACGCGCCCGGTGAGTACGCCGTAGTGGTCTCCAGCTCGGACGACCAGGCACGCGGTGGCTACCTTCTTCAGGCTGAGGCGGAGTTTTGATCGATATGAACCTGACGCGAGTTTCGCGACCCGGTGTGGGAGCGCTGAGCGCCTGCACGCTGGGGACGGCCCTGCTGATCGCCTCGCTCGCCGGCTGTAGCGCGGACGAGGAGCTTCCGCAATACACGTGCGGCGAGGGCACGACGCTGGTGGATGACCAGTGCGTCGTCGAGGCTGCGGAGGCGCCAATATGTGGCGTTGGAGCCGTCCTTGAGGATGGCGTCTGCGTCCCGGAGCTGATCGATCGCTGCGGCGCGGGGACAGTGCGCGAGGGCACAGTCTGTGTCCCGGAGGGCCCAGCGCTCGTATGTGGACCTGGGACCGTCCTGGAGGATGGCGAGTGCGTCGTGGACCCGGGGATCTGCCCGGTGGGTCAGGTGCTCTACGAGGGGGAATGCGTCGAGTTGGCGTCTCTGTGCGGCGAAGGGGCTGTCTTTGCTGACGGGCAGTGCGTTCCCGTCAGCCCTTGGCGCGGTGACGAGATTGAGGAGTCCGCAGAGAACAACGATCCGGCGTTTGGTGGTGAGCCGCTCGACATCGAGCTCGGCGACGGCGCGGAGATCGCGCTGCGCGGGGTGGCGGGCCCCGCGACGGACCTGGACGACGACGGAGCCGTCGATGCAGACCTGGACGGATTTGAGTTCGCGGGGGTCCGAGGGCAGCGCATTGAGATTGTGGGCTCACCCGTCGGTGCGCCGGACGTAGGGTTCATCCTGAGCGAGGTCCCCCGCGAGCGCGGCGCCGTGTCGCGCTACGGTCGCGCGGCGTTGCCCGGCGCGGGCCGTGACGCAGCGCGTCGGTTTGTGCTGCCGTTCAACGGGCGCTACCTGCTGCGTGTTGGCACCGGACGCGCCGTCGCTGCCCAGCTGGGCATCCCCTACACATCGGGGGACCCCTCGGGGTCCGCGTCGTTTGCCTGGCGTGTGCAGCTCCGGGATCTGGGGCCCGATGTGCCGGAGGCGGTCCCCAACGCCAACTTCGACCTGACCGGCAACCTGGGGGAGGTCCCACGGTACCGAGTGGACGCCCAGCCCGGCACGCTGCTGCGACTCGCCTTCGAGACCCAGCACCCCTACGCGACTTTCACGACGTCGGCGCGCGACGGCACCGCCTGGTCCGAAGGGCCGGCTTTGGCGATCGTGCCGCCGGACGGGCTGTACATCACGGCCGACCAGCGGGTGGCCGCCCGCTTCCCGACGCAGTTCCAACTCACCGCGCAGGCCGCGCAGGTGGAGGATGTCGGCGGGCTCGTGCGCGGGGACGATGCGGCCGCCAGCCTGGATCTCGCCGCCGGGGCGGGCTTCGTGCGCTTCTCGCTCGGGCAGACTTCCGTCGTGTCCATCGACGTGGAGGCCGACGCCGAGAGCATATTGGTCATCCTGCGCGGCAACTTTGAGCAGCTGCTGCGCACCGATGGGGGCCTGGAGCTGGGTGCGCAGGTGTTGTTGGAGCCGGGGGTCTACCTGGCGGGTGTGGTTCCCGTGTTCGAGGACGCGGAGGGCAACGCCGAGGTCACCTTGCGGGGCGAGGACGTCATCGATTTTGGGACGGTCGTCCTGAACAACCCGCCGCGCGCCGTAGAGTCTCCCGACATCTCCGCGCCCGGTTCCACAGCGTGGTTCACGGTGGCGACCACTCGCCTGGGCGAGCTGGGTCTGGAGGCCGCGCCGGCGCCGGATCTGGACGCGGGCCTGCGCGTCTACCGGGACCGCATTCTGAGGCTCGGTCAGGTCAATTTCACGGCGGCCGCCTCCAACCGCGGCGAGGTGGGGGACCGCGAAGACGTGACCCTCTTTGCGGCGCCCCACCGGTACCTGGTGGGCATCACCAACCGGGAAGCCCCGGAGTTTGATGGCCCGCGGACCGCGACACTGACGGCGTTGCTGCTCAGTACCCATCCGGTCGTGACAGACAGGGAGCCCAACGACACCGTGGCGATGGCGCAGAGCTTTCAGGAGGAGGTCGATGAGCGGGCGACGTTCATCGAGGGCAGACTTGCTGTGGGCGACACCGGCACGACGCGGGATGTGTACACGTTCACGCTGGCCGAGCTGAGCCTGGCACGAATCGCCCTGTTTGCCCTGGACCCCAACGTGCCCATCGCGTCCGCCCGGCTGGAGCTGGCGCGGCGCAGCGACGGCGAGGTGCTCGAGCGGTCGGGGCCGGGCGAGATCGAGGTGAGTCTGGAGCCGGGAGCCTACGTCCTGTCCGTCTACACCGAGGGGGACGTGCCGGAGGACGCGTACGCCGTGGCGGTTGCGGTGGGGCGCAGCCTGGCCTGCATCCCTGGCTCCGTGCGGTGCGCCGGGGAGAACCTGGAGCTCTGCGATCCGGAGGGCGCGGGGCACGTACCCCTGGCGTGCAACACGGGGGCGTGCACCACGTATGTAGACGGCGCCGATTGCGGCACCGATCCGGAGGGCGACGAACCCAATGACGACGCTGCGAATGCAGACAACCTGGGCACGCTGCCGCAAGGACGGACCGGGGTCGCGGCGCAGATTCAGGCTGAGGACGATGAAGACTGGTTCCGGTTTGCGCTGGCGGAGGGCGGCGTTGTCACCGTGGGCACCCGCGGCGACCGCGACCGCCCGGACGAGCGTGTGGACACGTACCTGGAGCTCTACGACGCCGAGCTGCGGCTGCTCCACGTGGACGACGACAGCGGGCCGGGCGGCTACTCACTCTTGTCCGGGCTGCTCCTGGACAGCGGCACCTACTACGCCCGGATCTACACGCGCGGCCAGGAGCAGGGCTTCTACCATTTCTTCGTGGACTATGTGCCGTACCTGTGTGACCCGACGGCGTCGCGCTGCGAGGGCAACGATCTCTACGCTTGCAACGGCTTCGGGTTCGCCTTTTCGACGGCGTGCGAAGAGGGCTGCATCGAGTCGGCGAACCGGGCGCGTTGCATCAGCCTGGGCGAGCCCAACGACAGCGCGGAGTTTGCGAGCCCGGTGGTCTTCCCCGGTGAGTACGTCGGCAGCATCCGTCCCCTTGGGGACGCCGATTGGTACAGCCTGGACGTGGCCTCCCCTGTGCAGCTGACGGTCGAGACCTTCTTTGCGCCGATGGAGGCGATGGACACGCGAATCTACGTCTGTGACGAGGCGCGCGCGGAGTCCTGCGGATTCAACAACGACTTCCTGGCGAGCAACGACGACAAGAGGGAGGGGGACCCGTACTCGGCGCTGACGGTAAATCTCTCGAGCGCGGGGCGGTACTTCCTCGTGGTGGAGGGACAGTTCCAGTCGGTGGGAGACTACAATCTGACGATCCGGGAGACGGGCGAACCCAACAACGTCGCGGCGGACGCCCATCGCCTGGACATCCCATCCCAGCTTCACGCGCGCATCATCCCACGCACCGACGTGGACTGGTACAGCGTGATCATCGATCGGCCACTGCGGATGCTCGCCACCACGGCCCCGGACGACGGCGGCACCCAAATGGACACCCAGATGTGGCTGTGCCGGGAGGACGCGCTGGACGGGTGCACCTACGGCGGTGGGAATGTGGCGCGCGACGACAACGGCGGGGCCGGGCTCTACGCCCGCATCCAATACGCCGTCGTGGACCCTGGCGTCTACTACATCGGGGTGCAGGGTTTTGGCGGGTCGCAGGGCCATTATCTGCTCACCCTGGAGATTGACCCGGAGCCCAACGAGCGCCCTGAGGAGGCGACGGAGATTGTGGTTCCGACCACGCTGCGGGGGACTCTGTCTCCCGGAACCGACATGGACTGGTTCACCTTTGAGGCGTTCGCGCAGGAGCGCCTGCAGTTTGAGACACGGCCCGTCGATGGCGGGCAGATTGTGGACACGCAATTGTGGCTGTGCGCGGCGCAGAATGTGGAGGCCTGTGCCTTTGAGGGGCCAAACCTCATCGCGGCCGACGACGGCGTCTTCCCGCAATACTCGCGCTTCGCCTACACGTTCCCGGTCACCGCTCGCTACTTCCTTGGGCTCCGCTCGGCGGGCCTGGGCGAAGGCGACTACGAGCTCGCGGTGGTCGAACCCGACGAGCCCAACGACGACGCGGACACCGCGACGCTGCTGAACCTGCCAACGACCATCGCGGCGCGGATTTCTCCGCTGACAGACGAGGACTGGTACGAGTTCCGCGTCGACGGCCCCGGCCTCGTGCTCTTCGAGACGGAGGCGCTGGCCGGAGGACAGGACGTGGACACCCGGATTTTCGTCTGCTCCGACGACGACCCGGATCGCTGCCAATACGACAGCGGTGACCTGGCTCGCGCGGACAACATCGATGTGCTCAACCCCTACTCGCGACTCGTGTACGACTTCTTCGAGCCGGGCACCTACTACATTGTCGTCGAGTCGGCCAACGGCTCCACAGGGCAGTACCGTCTCAACGTCAGCGAGGCCGCCGAGCCGAACGACACGCCGGCGCAGGCGTCCGCGATCTCGGTGCCCGGGGTGCAGATTGCCCGGATCGAGCCCGAGACCGATGTGGACTGGTACCAGTTTGAGGTGAACTTCCCCGTCGCGCTGACCTTCCTGACACGCGCCGTGCCCGACACCGACGATGTGGATACCCGGATTTGGCTCTGCGACAGCTTTGAGCCCGAGAGCTGCACCTTTGACGCGAACAACCTTCTGGCCGCCGCCGACGGTGCTGAGGACGGGCACGCGCAGATGGCCTACGACTTCCAGGAGCCGGGGATCCACTTCCTGGTCGTCGAGTCTGAGCGCGGGGACACCGGCGCGTACGAACTTGTGGCGCGGGAGACCGGCGAACCCAATGGGGACGCCGGAACGGCTCTGGCCATCGCTCTTGATGGCGGCGCCGAGGGGCGGATCAACCCCGCGGGTGAGGACGATTGGTACCGCTTTGAGGTGACCGAGCCCATCGAGCTGGTGCTGGAGACCGAGCGGCCGGCCCGCGGCCAGGCGCTCGACACTGTCCTGTACGTCTGTGAGCACTCAGAGCGCGACCGATGTCGCTTTGGCTTTGCCGACTTTGCCCGGAACAACGACATCTCGGAAGACAACCGCTACTCGCGCATCGTGCAGGACTTTGCGGAGCCTGGGACGTACTACGTGGTCGTCACCTCCAACAGCGAGAGTCCGGGCCACTACCGTCTGACGCTGCGGGAGGAGGGCGAGCCCAACGAGGACTACCTGACCGCCAAATCCGTGGACGCGCCCGGCATGGACCGGGCCCGCATCGGGGAGGCGTCGGACGTGGACTGGTACCGAATTGAGGTGGACGCCCCCAAGAACCTCTCCATCGTCACGCGTCCCGTGGAGGGGGCGACCCTCGTCGATACGCGCATTTTTGTATGCGACGAAGACCGCGCGGACCGCTGTGCGTACAATGTGCTCGACCTGGGTCGCGACGACGACAGCGGCGGGGCGGGGTACTCGCGGCTCAACCAGATCTTCAGGTCCGCGGGCACGTACTACGTCGCCGTGGAATCGGTCGGCAACGACACCGGACATTTCTGGCTGGAGTTCCGCCAGAGTGACGAGCCCAACGACAGCGCGGTCTTCGCCACGTTCATCCAGGTGCCGCGCACGGTGCAGGCGGAGATCGTGCCGAGCGACGATGTGGATTGGTACGTCTTCGACGCGTCGCCCGACACATTGCTGCGGTTCGACACGGCGGCTGTGGAAAACGGAGAGGCCGTGGACACGCGCATGTGGTTGTGCGTGGAGGCCGGGGTCGAAAGTTGCTCGTACTTTGCGGGGAACCTCGTCGCGGACGACAACAGCGGCGACGACGATGGCTACTCAGCGATGGAGTACGACTTTGGTATGGGCGGCCTGTTCTTCGTCGCCGTAGAGTCCGTGGGCGACGACGTGGGAGACTACGCCCTGACCGTCACCGAGCCCGGCGAACCCAACGATGGGCCCACCGAGGCGACCCCGCTGTTGGTGCCTGGCTCCCACGTCGGCAGGATTGGAACGCCGGAGGATGAGGACTGGTTCCGGTTCACGGTGGAGGCGGACGAGACCCTCACATTCGAGGCGCGCGGCATCGACGGTGGCACCGACTTCGACGCGCGCATGTTCCTGTGCGACGACCAGGTGCCCGAGGCGTGCAACTACGGCCTGTTCCAGAACCTGGAGCGAAACGACGACGGCAACGGCATCTACCCGCGCATCGTGTACCAGTTCCAGCGCGCGGGAACCTACTTCGTGGTGATCGACTCCAGCGGGGAAACAGGGGACTACGAGCTGGATGTCCGGTAGCGATTTTCGTCTTGACAGCCCTCCTCCCGCGACATATATCCGTCCGTCCCTGGGGTTTGCCCCAGCCGCGCGAGAGTGGCGGAATTGGTAGACGCGCTAGGTTGAGGGCCTAGTGTCCGCAAGGATGTGGGGGTTCGAGTCCCCCCTCTCGCATCGAAACGGAGGTCGAGTGCAACCGCACTCGGCCTCTTTTTGTTTCTGGGCCGGGTGGGCGAGCGGCTTCTGTCGAAAATCCAATGCCCCCTTGAGTTGGAGCCGCTGCGTTCCGATGGATCGATCGCGGGGTGCGAGCGGCGGCAGGCTCTGAACGAAACACAGTTCCAGGACGACAGGTTGGGCCGATATGAGTGAACCCCCCGCGGCGTTTGATGGCCCTGCGCCCGTCCTGCTTGTGTGCCCTCGGCCGTCGACAGCCACCCATCTTCGAAAATGTCTGCCGTACTTGGAGATCGTCGTCGCCGACCCCGACGCGCTCGGCGGTGCCGACATGCGCCGGAAATGGGACGCTGTGGTCGTGGAGCTGATCGGCGCCTGGGAAACCCAACAGGACGCGTGGACAGCGGTTGTGACGCACTTCCCGAGGCGGCGAATCCTGGTCGTCGCCTCGGATGCGAGAACGCTCGTGTACGCGCACCGCATGGGAGCGTCGTCCGGGTGGTTCACGGACGAGCTGGACAAGGTCGTGGGAGAGTTGCGCACGGGCGGTCGCAGCGATGACAGCGCGAGCCCATGGAGCCAACGCCCCACCCTGGCACCCAGTCACCTGGAGTCCTTGGGTCGGCTTGCCGGCGGCGTTGCACACGACTTCAACAACATCCTGACCGTCATCGAGTCCTGCAGCTCCTTCTCGCTCAACGAGGTTCCCGAGGACACGGACGTATCGCGGGACCTGGAGACGATCCGTGACGCCGGTCGTCGGGCCGCGGAATTGACGCGGCGCCTCCTGGTCTTCTCCCGTCGCGGAGCGAGCACGTACGACGACGACACGCACTACAACGTGGTGAACACATCGGTGGAGGAGACGCTGCTGCTGGCGCGTCGCGTGGTCGGGTCTGACATCACCGTGCAGCTGGCTCTGGGCCCCGAAGTCCGCGCGGTGCGCATGGGCATGGGCGCACTGTCGCAGGTGGTGATGAACATGCTCGTGAA
>CALBXO010000645.1 GCA_937890335.1 uncultured Pseudomonadota bacterium
CCGTTGAGGATCGCGCGGCAGTCTTGGAGCATGCCGTAGGCTGCGTCATCGATGCCCGCGGTCTGCTGCATCATGAACAGGCGATGGCCGGCATCGGTATCGATGATCACGCCGCCTTGATTGCCTCGCAAGGTGTACAGCGGATCCCCAACTTCAAGAGCGACCGGCTCGACGCTCGCGCGAATGTTGCCGTCGTCGCTCTTTTCGATCTCGACCACCAGTCGGTAGTGGGCACCGGCGTCCGCGGCTTCTCGAACCTTGTCGTCCTTGAGGGTCTCGGCGGTCTCGGCCGTGCCCGTCACGAGGATGGGCTTGCCCTCTGCTGCGGCGTCAGGCTTGGCGGCGTCTACCTTCGCCAGGCTGCTGGACATTTCGCCGATACCTTCTGCGGTGTCGACGCTGCGCTTCTCGTTGCAGATGAGCAGACATGGCGCGATCGCCACAAAAAGCACACCGATGACGAGCCCTTTGATGGACTCCTTGATGCGGTCGAACCAGCCGACCTCAGATGTCTCTGTATAAGCCATGGGGATTCCTCTCTCGGGCTCCGTGCCCGTCCCGTTTGTTGACGCAATGTTTTGTGCACACTGGTATACGTCAGAGACGCACGAGACGTCCAGCCAGACGCAATCCGTAGCCGTCCGCGTCCTCTTCGAGGCGCTGCGTCAGGGCGTAGTAGGCCGCCTGAAGGAAGCGCGCGCGGAGGCGCCCGCCGCGCACGGAACAGCTGATGCCCAGCTCGCCATCGTAGGTCAGGGAATCGACCTCAAGCGGTTCAACATCGCCACCAACGAGCTCGAGCAAGACCCGCTCACGCGGACCCTCACCCTCCACCGTGAAGCTGCGGACGAAGAAAGGTGTGTCATCGACTGCGATTGGGTATGTGAACCTTCCGACGACGACAACCCAGGTGCCGCCGTCGGTCCGATCGACGCTGCGAGAGAAGAGATCGATGACCCGGCGGTTCTCAAACCGTCCCCCGCGGTGCCACCAATGGCCGTGCGCATCGAGGCGTATGGACTCCAGCTGCGCGCCGGAGCGCAAGAACCGTTGCACCACCTCGGGCAGCGTGGGGTCCACCTCGACGGGCCCGTTCTCCGGGCCTGCACTCACCGCAAAACCTCGAAGGTCTGTGCATCGCGCCAGACGTACAACTGGTCCGATAGCGGGTGGTCACTGGCCCGAAACATCGCCCCGACGGCGTTGCGGAACGCCGCACGATCCAACCCTTCCAGGTCGATGACCAGTAGATCGTAGGGCGTGGGCGCGCCACACACCACGCCTTTGCGCGCGCGTGGGTAGTCCAGGTCGGGGAGGGCCAGGGCGCGGGCGGCGTCGTAGCCGTCGCCCAGGTGGTACCAGTCGGCCCCCGTGTCGTGCTTGTCGGGCTCGCCCTGCATGGTTTTGTGGTACAGCAGGCTCCGCGCGGCGGAGGTCACGCGGTCATCGGTGACGCCCCACGCCTGCACCTGCGCCGCCGTCAGCAATTGGTGTCCCTGGTCGAGCTCCACATAATAGTGCACCCGCAGCTCCGAGCCTGCCCCGGCAAAAGCCTGTTCCCAGGGCTCGCCTCCGCCGCCGTCCAGGAACCCCTCGCGGAACTGGGCCCGCTCCACGGTGGGGACCAGCCGTCCGGCGACCTCGGTGAACTCCCAGTCCGCCACGGCGGTCAACAGCGGGCGCGCGAGCGCCGCCTTGATGCCTGCCGCGTAGGCCACACAATCGGCCTTGCCTGCGCCCTGCATCGCGCCGGGCGCAATGACGGCCCGGCGGGCGCGAGGTCCCTTGCCGTGGGTGACGCGCACGCCATCGTCCACGGTGTCCACGACAAGCCGGAAGGTCTCCAGCGCGGCCTTGAGCATCAGAACCGGCCCTCGAGGGCAAAACCCGCTCCGTCCGGGCTGAGCAACGGCACCAGCCGCGCTCCCTCGTCGTCGTCGCTGGGCTTCGGCGGGGTGTCAAAGTACTCGAAGTAAAGGAGGGTTCCGCCGGCGGCCGCGAGAAGAAACCCGCCAATGACCAGCACCTGGCTGGTGGCGACCCGTGCGTTGAGCGTGTCCTGCAGCGCGTCGTACTTCGCCCGATCCCGGCCGTTCGCGGCTGAATTGTACTCGTCCACCGTATCGACTGAGGCCAGGTGCAAGGTCGCCGCGGCGCCAAGGCACAAGACTCCGACCCCCACGCCGGACCAGCCAGCGATCTCCCAGATCCCGGCCCCGCTTCCGCCCCCTGACGGGGTCTCGACAGGTTCCACTGCGGCGCCTTGCGACTTGTCGCGAAGCTGGCGGTTGGCGGTGCGAAGGGTGTCCAGTTCCGCGCCCGAACGCGCCTTGCGAAGGGAGAGCGAGATGTCCCGTGAGGCCTTGAAGCGCGCGATTCTGTCGGCCGCCAGCGCCTTCTCCTCCTCGGTGATCTCGAGCTCCGAGTAGCGCAGGTAGTTGAGCTCGGCCAGGTCCCAGAGGCCTGCCTTCTCGTACGCGCGGGCCGTGTTCCAGATGAAGAACGGCACGGGTTCGATGTCGTAGGCCTCCTGGAGGAGGGTGGCCGCGTCGGAAAACTGGCCTTCGTCAAAGGCCGCCTTGGCCTCCGCCACCAACCGCTCCACCTCGCGCCGCTGGGCGGCCACCGGCAGCGAAAACGACAGAACAAGGGCGGCAATGACCGCCGTCACCAGATGCTTCATCGCCCGGACTCCACGACGAGCCGGTAGGGCCCCGTCCGTGTCCCCGCGTAGAAGTGGGTCAACGTGGACTGCAGCGTGACGATGTTACCGGAGAAGGTTCGCGTTGGGATTACGGGCTCCTCGCCGAGCTCCAGGGCGCGCGGCAACAGAAGGGCCGCGTTGCTGGTCCCGACGACGACCCACTCGGACTGGACGCTGATGTGGCGGATCCCCGAGCCGATGGTCACCGTGTTGGCGTGGTTCACGTCCGTCGCACTGAAGACGTTGTAGACCGTGACGCCCCCGTCGATCGCCCCGTACATCATCTGCCCAAAGAGCTGGATGTCATACACGTCGCCGCCGCCGGGGTTGCCGATGATGTTCAGCTGCTGGTTGTCCGGGTTCACCACAATCACGCCGGTGGAGCAGGCGACGTAGAGGGTAGACTGCTGCGGGTGTCGAATCACCTCGCGGCAGGTGGCGTTGAGCTCGACAGACGCGCGCTGCGGGGACTGAAGCGCCATCCCCTCGAACAGGCGCAACTCCGTGCCGTACAGCCCGTAGATGTAGCGCCCGTCGGCCGAAGTCTCCACGTCGATGGGTCGCTCGCCCTCCACCTGCACGTACGGCGACGGGTTCGGGTTGTCGAGCTGCGACAGGAAGTAGCCTGCGACAGCCGGCGCGTCGGAGATCACGTACAGCGCGCTCTCGGTCAGATGCACTCGCCGGACCGTCTCGCCAAACCGGGTCCGCCGGACCGGGTTGTCTGCGTTGGTGTTGTCGAGCACCTCCACCGCACCCTCCGCCGCGATGACCAGCGTATTGCCGCGGACGGCCACATCCCGCAGCTCCACGGTGGACACGTCGTCCTGGAGCTCCGTGGGCGCCCGCGGGTCCTCGATGCCAAAGCGCTGCAGTCCGGCGTTGCCGGCCACGTAGGCGTTGGTACCGGAGAAGACCGCGGCGCGGGGCGCGTTGCGAGCTCCCGCGGTGAAACGGTCCGTGGCGACGGGCACCTGCGGCCGCCGCAGATCAATGAGCTCGATGTTGACCGACTCTCCGCCCGTCACCGTCACCAGGAACGGGAATCGCTGCTCCAAGGCTCGCACCGAGCCCGCGAGGCTGCCGTCGCTGCCAAGCCAGGTGACGGCGTCCGGCTGCACCCGGTAGAGGTAGACGGAGGCGCTGTTGGAGTTGGCCGTCGCGAGCAGGTCTCCGCTGAAGGAGGCGACATCGAAGGTCGCGCGCGTGGCGTGGGTACCGAGGTATTGCGGCGCCCTCGGGTCCGAGATGTCGAACAGGTACACATCGGATCGGTCGGTGGCGTGCAGGACAGCCAGCTCGCCGCTCAGGTGCACCTGGCGGACCTCTGCGGGGGTTGGGACGTGCGCCAGCACCCTGGGCGCCGACGGTGACGACACATCCGCGACCCGCAGCCCATCGCGGCCGTCTGCCACAAACAGCCAATTGCCGCGGACCTCAAAGCCCACGGAGGGCCCGGACGTCGCGATCAAGCCCACCTGGTTGGGCGCGGTGGGGTCCGCCACATTGAAGATGCGCACGTCGCCAAACTCCTCGGCCACGTAGAGCGTGTCGCCCGTTGCGTACATCTGGTGCACCCGGCTGGCCAGCGTCGTCTCGCCGAGCACCGTGCCGATGGCCCCTTCGCCGTCCAGCAAGTAGGCGCGCAGGTTGGGCCCGGCAGCGCCCCAGAGGACACCGTTGCCCACGGACAGTTGCTGAAGCGCGCCATCCGGCGGGGCGCCCACGGTGGCCAGCCCCATCTCGCATCCGTTGACCTCGTCCCTGTCCACGTCCGCAAATCCGTCCACACACCCCTGAATCGCGCAGCCCTCTTCGGCGCAGACACCGACCGCGTTGGGCCCGCCGCAGACCACGCCGCACGCCTGGCAGTTGTTGGCGTCCGAGGTCAGGTCGGCCTCGCAGCCGTCCAGGGTAATCTGGTTGCAGTCCTCCAAACCCCCAGCGCAGCTCTCGAGCTCGCAGGAGCCCGCGGTGCAGACCGCCACGGCGGCGGGGAAGCTGCAGAGATTGCCGCACCCGCCGCAGTTGGTCGGGTCGCTGCTGGTGTCGGTCTCACACCCGTTGGTCGGGTCGCGATCGCATTCGGCAAACCCCTCGGCACAACCCAGCAGGACACAGCGTCCAGCTACGCATTCGGCTGTGCCGTTCTCAAACGCGCAGACGTTGCCACAGGCGCCGCAGTTTTCAGGGTCGTTGTCGATCAGCTCGTCGGTCTGCCCGTCGCAGTCGTTGTCGAGGCCGTCGCACAGCTCCTCGGTGGCCTCGGCGACCGCAAAGCAGACCTCCTCGCCCGCCTCGCACACGGTGATGCCCCGGCACACGCCGATGTTGGTCCCGCAGGGAACGCCGCGCCGCGGAAAATCCTCGTCGATCTGGCCGTCGCAGTCGTTGTCGACTCCGTCGCAGAC
>CALBXO010000646.1 GCA_937890335.1 uncultured Pseudomonadota bacterium
CTTTGGCGGCGGCGGCGGTGGGCCGGCGTTTGGCGGCGGCGGCGGTGGAATCCCTGCGGGTGGCAACGGGTTCCAGAGCCCGAGTGCGGGCGTTGTGGACATCGTCCCCGACTACACCGGGCCCTACAACCCCGTGGAAGGTAAGATCGTTCGGATCATACCGAGAGCGCAGGGGGGCGCGGAGCTGACGATCTCCGTGGGCACGCAGAACGGTCTCTCGGTCAATCATGTTGGTGAGATCGTCATGCGCGACGGCGCCCGGCTCGAGGGCGGACGGTTCCTCGTCAGCCAGGTCTACGCGCGCAGCGCGGTCGTGCAGACAAACGCCCCTGCCAACCAGGTTGGCGCGGCGGAAAAGGTGTTGGTGAAGGTGCCTCGATGACGACGCAGACAACAGGCCGCTCTGCGGCGTTTCTCGTGCTGATCGCCGCGATGTGCGCGGGCTTGATCGCCTGTCCGCCGCCGCAGCGCGAGCTCGATTGGAACAGCGGAGGAGACGAGACGCGGGACCAGGCGCGGAAGCTTTTTGCCGGTCAGAACGTCACAGACTCGCTGGACGATCCGAACGGCGACAACACGGATTGGAAGCTGATTCGCATCCGCGAACCTGGAGATCTCGACGTCACGGTCGCGTTGGATGACACGCGGAAGATGAACGGATTCATCTCCGTCAAGGACGGGTTTGGCGTCGAGTTGGGGCGTCGGGCGATCAACGCGACGGACAACCTCTACACCTTCTCCAATCTGCCGGTGTTCCAAGGTGAGATCTTTGTGCAGGTCTTTGTGGAGCGGGGGCGGACCACGTACACGGCGGGCGCGGCGTTCCGGCCCTCAAATCCGGGTATCGCCACGGGACCGAGTCCCACGGTGGTTGACCCGGTCAAGCGTCCGAAGAACGGCACAGGTGGTAACCGAGACCCCAAGGACCCGGTTGTGGATCCGACGAGCAAGCCGGTCACGGATCCCGGTCCAGTCGTCGGAGAGACGGATCCAGTCGACGACGGTGAGTCGGTGACGCTTCGCGGCCGGATCGAGCGGTTTGTCGAGCTGGAGAATGGTGGGAGCCAGTTGGTGATCGTCGGTTTTGGCTCCGACGACGGCGTCGCCGCCGGTATGCGCGGGCAGATCGTGGGTCTCGGTGCGGGATTCCGCGTGACCCGGGTTCGTCGAAAGGGCGCGACGGCGGTGACCAAGGCCTCCGCTGAGCAGCTCGACCCGTACAAGACCGTGGTCCTCAAAGTGAAGGCGAAGAATTGATCGCGGCACAGCGCAGCGTCCTCCTGCTCGTCCTCCTCGGGCTCTGCATGCCCACCGTCGGTGGTTGCACCTCGTCGGGCAGCAACTTGAGCGACGGCGACATCCTGGATCGGCGGCGCGATGGTGCCCTGGCTGTTTTCATCAACCGCAAGGTGACGGACAAGCTCAGCGCACCCGACGGTGACTCGGTCGACTGGAAGTACTGCGACATCCCGCGTGCCGGGCAGGTGCAGGTCGCGGTCAACTTCGATACCCCGGAAAGGATCGAGGGTGAGCTCGTCTTTCGGGACGGCTACGGCAGCGTCATTGAACGACAGCGCCTCAATGGCGGCCGCAGTTTCTACCAATTTGCGCCGATCCAGGGCATTCGCGGCCGATACTACGTGGAGCTCGCGGCCAACAGCGGCGCATCCGTCTACACGATTGGTGTCTTGTTTGAGGAGCCCGACCTGGGGACATTCTTCACGCGGCCTGTCAGCAAGGGCAGCGGCGCGGACGAAGGTGGCGGTCGTCGGATTGGTGTCGGCCCACCCGCCGGCGGTGGTGGAGGCGGAGCCAAGAAGGAGCGACCGCCCGAAGACCCCACGGGGACGGAGCCGGCCCCTGAGGTCAAGACGCCTGAGCCGGACACGGAGGCCATCTCCATCAGCGGCACGATCAGGCGCATGATCCCGCTGGAAAACGGTGGATCTCTGCTGACCATCTATGTGGGCGGCAACAACGCTGAGCTCGTGCAGGCGGGCACACGCGGCACGATCAACGGATTGGGCGCCGGCGTCACCGTGCGCCGGCGGTCCGGGCGCTACGTCAAGGCCTTCTCGAAGGCGGAGACGGAGGCGATCGAGAGCTACAAAGCCGTGACATTCCGGGTCAAGGTCAAGCAGTAGGCAGCATGCAGATCCACCCCATCCGCAGCTCCGTCTCGGACAATTGGTTCTACCTGCTGGCCACGGACGATGGGCGAGACGGGCTGTTGATCGATCCCGTGGACGCCCCGGCGGCGCTGTCTGCCGCCCGCGGGGCCGGGGTTGAGGTCACGAAAGTGATCAACACGCATTGGCACCCCGATCATGTCGCGGGCAACGAGGCCGTGCTCCAGGCTACGTCCGCACAGCTCTTTGTGCCCGCCGGCGAGTCCTCGCTGATCGCCGGGAATGGTGTCGGCCTGGAGGAGGGGGGAGAGCTGCAGGTGGGCGATCACGTGCTGCGAGTCCTCCTGACGCCAGGACATACGCAGGCGCATATCAGTCTGCTCTCGGGCGATCACCTCTTCAGCGGAGACGTGGTCTTCGCCGCTGGCGCGGGAAATTGTCGATTTGGGGACCCACTGACGCTGTGCCGGACCTTTCGTCAGATCATTGCGGCTCTGCCCGATTCGACCGTGTTTTATCCAGGGCATGACTACGCCGTGCGGAACCTGGAGTTCGCGCTGCACCTCCAGCCCGGCCACGCGCCGGCGCTCGAGGAGCTCGATCGGTCGCGCGGCGACTCTCAACTCCGGCTGCGCACCCTGGGGCAGGAGCGGCAGTACAATCCCTTCCTGCGAATGGACGAACCGGATCTCCAGGACCGGCTCCGTTCCCATCACGCCGAGGCGTGGGACGCGGCCGCGGGCCGCACCGACGCGGAGAGGGCGTTCGTGGCCACGCGGGCGCTGCGCAATCACTGGTAGCGTGCTACAAGGGCTCCATGCTCACGACAACGCACAAAGCACTCGTGCTCGTCTTCTCCGTGCTGGTCTTTGCTGGCCTGGCCGTCGCCGTCGAGGGACGCGGCAGTGAGGAGGTACGACAGGCGATGGTCGAGGACATCGCCGCGCTCGGGGCGGAAACCGCCGATCGGCCGGCGCCAGATTGGACGCTCCCGACCGACGGCGGGGGACAGCTGAGTCTGACCGATCTTCGCGGCAAGGTGGTCTTCCTGAACTTCTGGGCGACCTTCTGCGTGCCCTGCCGCGAGGAGATGCCGTCCATGGAGCGGCTGGCCCGCAAGTACAAGGACCGCGATCTGGTGATGGTGGCGATCAGCCAGGATGAGGATCTCCCCCCCATGCGCCGGTTCCTGGGCCAGGTCATGCCGGACGGCGATCTGAACATGCTCATCCCGTTGGACGCCGACGGTGCCGTCAAGAAGGCCTACGGAACCCAGCTGCTGCCCGAGACGTACATCATCAACCGCGAGGGCCAGATCGTCGCCCGCTTCGTCAACAAATACGACTGGGAGCGGCCGGAGATCGATCGGTTCATCGATCGGCTGCTGCAACAGTGAGCGGGCCGGTGTCAGGAGACACGCGGGACGACTCTGCGCTTGCGCGAGCGGCTGGAAAGGCCGCCCGCAAGGGGGACCTCGCCGGGGCCGCCACGCTCTGGTTGGCCGCCGGCGCCGAGCGGCTGGAAGCCGGCGACCGCGCCGGCGCGCGGGAGGCGTACCTCAACGCGGAAGAGGCGGGCAGGTCTGACGCCGTCGAAGTGGCGGTCGAGGCGGCGCTCGAGCGCGCCATGCTCGCGCTGGACGCCGAGGAGGTCTCGGAGGCCGTCTCGGCCCTTGGCTGGGTGCTTCGGTCGGGCGGTTTGCCCGAGGACGACCACGCGCGGCGAGCCTTTGTGCTTCATAACCTGGCGTCTGCCCGCGCATTTCTGGACGCCCACAAGGCGGCGGTGGACCTGTTCCGCCGCGCCGTAGCGGAGTGGCGATTCTGCGAAGAGGCGCCGGGGCTGGCGGAGAGCCTCCTTGGACTCGGCGAGTCTCTTGTGCTCCACGGCGAGGCTGCGCAGGGCGAGATCGCGCTGGACGAGGCGATCGCGCTGTTGGCCAAGCGAGAGCGGCGGGACATCGGCCTTGAGGCGGCAGCCTATGAGCTGTTGGCCCGCGCGAGGTACCGCACGGGCGGGCGGGTGCGCGCCGTGGACGCCCTTCGTCTGGCCAGAGATCGGTGGGTGGAGACGGCCAGTCGCCCGGATACTGCGCGGACGACGTTGGGCCTGAGTGAGTCACTCCTGGAGCTTGCGGACTCGGACGAGGCTGACGCTGAGGAGCGAGCCGAAGAGGGCATGAGCCTGCTGCGCAGCTGGATTGCCCTGGTCAAGAAGGAGGGGGACAAGACCGGCGTCTCGTACGGCTGGTGGCGGCTGGCGCAGGCGCTCGAAGGCCGTCAGCGGCGACGCGAGGCCGTCGACGCGTTGATCGAGGCGGCCAACCTGACCACCGGACCGGCGCACGAGTCTCTTCTTGCGCGCGCCGCGCAGCTGGAGGTGGCGGCGGTCAGCGCTGCCGGAGACGCCGCCAGGCCGGGAGGGCTGGACCGGGCGGTGCGCCTGTTTGAGCGCGTCGGCGACGACGAAGGCAGCGCCTGGTGCCGACGGCAGCAGCTCCACGCGATGGTCGCCGACGGCCAATTCGAGGGCGCTGCGCAGGTCATTCGCGCCATCCGTGCCGCGGAGAATCTGCCCGCGGACGAGGAGCGGGCGATGATGACGCATCTGGCCTGGGTCTACGCCAGCGCCGGCCGGACTGCGGACGCCGCCGCGTGCGCCCGCAAGGCGTTGGAGCAGGTGGGGGACGCACCGATCGCTGAGGTTCTCCAGCGGTTCCTCACGGCGCTGGACGCGGAGTCCGACGGCCAGGTATCGCAGGAGGAGAACGCGTGAAGCGACTGATACTTGCATCGACATCGCGGTACCGCCGATCCCTGATGGATCGGCTGGGGGTGCCGTACGAGGCCGTGGCCCACCGCGTGGACGAAGACGCCTACAAATGGGACGGGCAAGACCCGGAGGCGCTGGCCCGGACGCTTTCGGAGGCCAAGGCCGCCAGTCTGCGGGAGTTGTTCCCGGACGCGTACATCCTGGGCTCGGACCAGGTCGCGATTGTCGGCTCCGAGATTCTGAGCAAGCCCGTGACCGTAGCGGCGGCCGAGGCCCAGTTGCGGCGGTTGCGCGGGGGCACGCACAGCTTGATCACCGGGCTCGCGCTCGACTGCCCCGACGCACAGGTGTGGGCGGAGGCGGACCGGACGACGCTCAAGATGCGGGCGTTGACGGACGGTGAGATCGCACGCTACATCGCGGCCGACGAGCCGCTGGATTGCTGCGGATCGTACCGAATCGAGAGTCGAGGTATCGCCCTTTTCGAGTCCATCGACTGTCCTGACTACACAGCCATCGTGGGGCTCGGTCTCCTGCGCGTCTGCAGCTTGCTGCGGCGCGCGGGGTTCAATGTGCCCTGATCAGCCACGGGCACCATGCACATCTGCGACCTCAACAACTTCTACTCGCCGACCGGCGGTGGCGTCCGGACGTACCACAACCACAAGCTTGCGTACTTCGCGGCCCGCGACGACATCGAATACACGCTGTTCATGCCGAGCGATCGCGTGGAGGTCGAGGTCCATACGCCGCGCGTGCGGTTGGTTCACTTTCCCGGCGTCCCCATCACAAACTACCGGTTCATTGTCGACGTGCCAGGCTTGCGGCGCGTGCTGGCGGAGTACGATCCCGACCTCATCGAGGTGGGCAGTCCCTACGTCCTGCCGCACGTCGTCCAGATGGCCACAGCGGGAATGCGGGCAGTGCTCACCGGTTTTTGGCACGCCGACTACCCGCGCGCGTACGTACAGCGACCGTTGAACAATTTGGTCTCCGGGTTGGGGGACCTGGGCCACGATGCAGCGTGGTGGTACGCGGGCAAGACGTACGGAAAGTTCGCCGCTGTGTTTGCCGCCGCAGACTGCGTGGTCGATGGCCTCGTGGCGCACGGCATCGACCGCGTCTACCAGACGCCCCTGGGGGTTGATACGGCCCGCTTTGGGAGATCGAAGCGGGATGAAGCGCTCCGGGCGAGCGTCGGGGCAGGGCCGGATCGGCCGTTGTTCTTCTTTCCGCATCGGCTGATCGAGGAGAAGGGACTCAGCAACGTGTTGCGGGCCTGGGATCGCGTCTATGCGCAGCACAAACCCGTGCTGGTGTTTGCTGGGGATGGTCCGCGACGCGGGTTGCTTGACGCCTTCCGCGCGGGGCGTCCGGATGTGCACTACCTGGGGTACGTGGACGGGGCCGACAAAATGGCGGCGTGGTACGCGTCTGCGGATGTCATCTTTGCCCTGAGCGCGTTCGAGACCTTTGGCCTCTCGGCGGCGGAGGCCATGGCCTCCGGCTGCGCTTTGGTGGCGGCCAACCAGGGCGCGGCGGCGGAGCTGGTGGAGAAATCCGGTGGCGGGGTGACGGTGCCCTACAACGACTCCGACGCGTTGGCGACGGCGACGATCGAGCTACTCGATGGAGGCCAGTGGCCGGCCATGGGAGAGGCGGCGGCGCGGTTTGCGCATGCGCACTTTGACTGGGCCACGGCGTTCGATCGGATGGTCGGCTTCTACGATGAGATCATCGACCGGGGCGGGGTGGCACTGCAGAATCTTCCGCGACGGTGGGAGCCGGCGAGTTGACGCCGGCCTCGGTCCCTCCGTCTCAGAAGTCCTCCAGGGCGATGGCCAGGTAGTAGATGTCAAAGTCGGTGCCGCTGTTGTCGACATCGCCCTCATCAATCCAGACGACGTGGAGTGTCTCGGACATAGGGTCGTAGAATGTGTCGGGTGCGCCGCTGCCGATGTTGAATTGCGGGCCGGACGACACGAGCGTCGGCATGTTGGGCGCCCCGAAGATGACGTGTGAGTAGTAGATGTCCGAATCGGAGCGATCGTCGTTCTCCTCGGACCAGACGATGAACTCGTTGTCCGTGGCCGGGTTGATGGAGATCGCTGCGTCCCCGGAGTAGTTCATGCTGTTGATCGTGATGGGCGTGTAGGCGTTGTTCTGCGGGAAGCCTTCGGTGCTGTACCGGCTGCGTACGATGTCGTAGTCCGGGCCGGCGTCGCGGAAGATGTTGGAACCGTTGTCCTGCCACACGATGTGGACCTCGTTCTGCGAGCTCATCGCCACGCGAGGCAGCAGGGAGTGGGTCCCGTCGTTCGGGTGGCGACTGACGAGCTCGACCGGCCCCATCTCAAGCCCATCGACCCAGCGAACAAGGATGTCGCGGTCGTCGGGCGACCCGTCGTCGTTCTCGTCGATGGCGTCCTGCCAGACTACGTAGGCGATACCGAGGTTGTCGATCGCCACCGTGGCGTTGCCAGAGACTGCGTCTCCCTCCTGGTCGGAGATCTTGACCGGAACCGTCCAGCCGTCGCCGTTCCAGACGGAGCCGTAGATGTCCCGATCGTTGGCGAAGTCGAAGGTGCGGCGTTCCCACACAGCATAGAGGGAGCCGTCGGTTCCCGCCGCAAGGGAGGGGTTCGCGTCCTCGGCGGAGGATCCTGCCGAGACGACGGCGAAGTCGCCCCACTCCTCGGTCTCGTGGTCGTAGGACCGGTGGTAGATGTCGGCGTCGGCACCGTTGCTGTCGATGTCGCCGGTGTCCTGCCACACGACGTGGATGTCGCCATTGCTGTCTGCGACGATGTCCGGGTAGGAGGACAAGTCGTCGCCGACGGCGCTGCTGACAACGGTGATCTCGCTCCAGGCGCCGTTGAAAACGCGGTGGAAGATGTCGGGCGGGAAGTTGTTGGGAATCAGGGACTCACAGGATTCGACCTGTGCGCAGTTGTCTTCCCAGATGACGTGGACCCGACCACTTCCGTCCACGGCGACCTTGGGCCCCAACGAATCCTGCACCGGGCTTGTGGTGGACAGCAGTACACCTCCGAACAGGTAGTTCACCGAAATGGACTCCTCGGAGGTGCCTCCGAAGGTGTTCTCCGCCCTGACGATGACTGCGTGAGATGACCCATTTTCGAAGTCACCTGCTGTGACTGTCCTCTCGTACTCGTCGCCTCCAATGTCCGTGGCATCCGCGCAGTCGTTGTCCAGGCAGATCTCAACCATATCCAGACCGTTGCTGTCGGTGACGGTGGCCCGGACGCGGAACGGCTCGTTGTTGATGGCGCTGCCGTCCAGGGGCTCCTCGATGAAGATGGTGGGCCGCTGGTTGGGCACGCCGGTGATGTTGGCGCAGGTCTCGGTGGAGACATTGCCCGCGCGGTCCGCCGAGCTGATGCACAGGAAGTTGTCGCCCACGCGGACATCGATGTCGGTGGTACGCCAGTCGCTGGCCGCGTTGAGGTTGACGATCTCCGCGCACTCCGGGTCCTGGTTGACGCGCAGGCAGACGTTCGAGTCCTCGTCTTTGCCACCCTCGAGATCGATGCGCCCCTCCACCGAGGTCTCGGGCGGAACGGGATCGAAGGTGGGCGGCGCCGGCGGTGTGGTGTCGAGCTCCACGGTGAAGGGGCCGGCCTCGGGCCCGGGCAGGCCCTCTTCGTTCTGGTAGTGCACGTAGAAGACGTTCACACCCTCCTCGAGAGTGAGGTCGAAGGTCCACTCGGCCTCGTCACCGCGACCGACGCCTTGCCGCGCTTCCTCAAGGGACTCGTCCTCGAAGCGCCAATGCACCGAGACGCCCTGACAGCGGGTACCCGCGACGGGCAGCGTGGCCTGGTTCGTCAGGGCAGGGAAGTCGTCGGTCACCTCGGCCGGGCACACGTCGGAGAAGAGGATCGTGAACGGGCCGAGTTCTTCGCACGACGGGCGTCCCTTGTCGGTGATTCCGCTGACGTAGAAGGTGTTGGCCCCAGGTCCGAGGTCGAGCTCGTAACTCCAGCTGTCGTCTCCGCTGGGCTCGACGACCGTCAGGCCGGTCTCCTGACCTTCGCTGCGGATGACGATGCCCACGGCGTTGGACTTGGTGCCTGTGAGGGTCTGCGTGTTCTCGTTGGTTGGGCTTGTGATGTCGTCGAGAGTCGGTGTGGGCGCCCCGGCGATCACGGCCACGTCGACCGCCTCACTCTCATTGCCCGCGGCATCCTGGGTGGTCAGGGCCACAGCGCCGTCCTCACCCGCGGCAATCTCGACCGAGAAGGAGCCGTCCGCACTGACTTCCACGGGCTCGCCGTCCACCAGGAGGACGGCGCCAGCTTCGACTGTGCCCACGATGGTGGCAGTGTCCTCCTGGACGCAATCGGGCGCGTCGGTGAGGACGGGTGGGGCGGGGGCGGTGGTGTCGAGGATGACGGTGTAGGTGTCCGTCCGGGGGCTCTCATCGCCCGCGAGTCGGGAGAAGAAGGTGAGCTTGTTTTCGCCTTCCTCGAGGGCCAGTTGCCCAGTCCAGAACGCCGTCGGGGCGCCGCCGGCTAGATTCGCAGGCTGGTCGCGTCCGTCGTACTCGACCCATACCTCAGCGTTGAACGATCGTGTGCCGCCGACCTCCAGCTGGGCCTTGGAGGTCACCTCGGGCAGGTCCTGCACCGTCGGGGCCTGCAGGTCATTGTTGTTGCTCGCGACCGTGCCGGTCTTGTCGTCACCGCAGGCGGCGACGAGCAGCAACGCTGCCAGAGGGAAGACCAGACGGGGTCGGAGCGACCCCAGAGTCGGTTTGGTTGTCATGTCTCGTTCTCCGCTGAAGGCGTCAAAAGTCGGGTCGCTCGCTGAATCCAATGAAGTACTCGGAGGGCTCTGCGTCGCCGGTGTGGAAGACGTGGACCAGGTATTCGCCGGTCTGCGCCGCCTCAAAGGCCAGAGTCTTCTCCTCGCGCGGGGACGTGTCGCGCAGGACGCGGGTCTCGGCGTTTGGCTCAAAGATTTCGATGCCCACGGCGTCCCCAGACAGCGCGAGGACAAGCCATTCGTACTCGGTGCCGGCCTCCAGTGGGATCCGGTACCAGTCTTCGTCGTCGGCACAGAGTCTCAGAGTGGCAAACTGCCCAACTTGCGCGCGTCCGGCCTGGGCGCGGGTATCGTTGGGTTCAAAATTGTCATTTCGGCAGAAGCCGCCGTCCACCGCGACGTACGTGAGCTCGTAAGGCCCTGTGGTTCCGTCCGAGAAGAAGACGCTGATGCCCCATTGGCCGCTCTCGTCTGCGTTTTCCACGGGGTAGATCAGCTGGCCGGTGATGTTCTGGTCGAACACGTCCACCACGATATCGCCATTGGGGCGGTGGATCGCACCCTGCAGCGTGAACTCCCTCGGGTCGAACTCGACGAGCACCAGGAAGCCGTCGCCCTGTTGGACGTTGAACTTGAGGTAGTCCACATCCTGGTCGCAGGCGGTGAGGTTGTACGCGCCGGGTGTCAGGGACTGGGCCTCTTCAAACGACTCGTTGGGTTCGAACTGGTCGTCGGCGCACTCGGGGTTGATGCAGAGTTGCTCCTCCGGGTCGCAGAGACGGCGACCTTCGCAGTCCAACTCCTCGACGCACCCTTCCTCGAAGTTCTCGAAACAGAAGCCGAACTCGCAGATCTGGTTGCCGGAGCAGTCGTCGTTGCCAAAGCACTCGACGCATAGAAAGGAGTCCTGATCGCAGCGTCGGCCATCGGCACAGTCGACATCCGTGATGCAGTTCACCGCTTCGCACGTACCGTTGACGCACACTTCGCGCTGGTCGCACTGCGGCCCGTTGTCCACGCACTCGGGAGGCTCATCGGCGCAATCGCCATTGTCGCAGTAACGTCCGGGACCGCAGTCGTCGGCGTTGGAGCAGACGGGGGCTTCGATGCATTCCCCGGAGTTCACGTCGCAGGTTCGAATGCCCGTGCAGTCTGCGTCTCGGGTGCACCGTGGGTCGTCAGGTACATCGGGCGGCGTGTCGTCGCCCACATCTCCGGTGTCGTCGCCACCATCGCCGCCGCCGTCCTCACCGCCGTCGGCATCGCGCGCGTCCTCGGCGTCGTTTCCGTCGCTGGCGTCATCGCCGCCGTCCGCATCGCCCGCATCGTCCGAGTCTGGTGTGTCGCCGGCGTCATCTGGGTTCGGTGTATCGCCCGCGTCGCCCGTGTCGCCCGTGTCCCCGGCGTCGTCTGGGTCTGGCGTGTCGCCCGCATCGCCGCCGCCGTCCCGAGCGTCGTCACCGCCGTTGTTGGCAGCGTCGGGGTCGTCGTCGTTGTTGCCGGTGTCCCCCGGCGTGTTGTTGCCGCAGAACGCCCCGGTGCAGGAGAACGGCTGTGGCTCTTCCTCGGGGGTACATGCCACCCCGGCGGCCACCATCAAGAACACACAGGCAAATGCGATGCGTACCGTCACGTTGGTCCTCTGAAAACGTGGATTTACCGGGGCCGAGCCTAGCACTGAATCACCTTGGCACGAAGTGTATCGCGTAGTCCGAGTGAGCATCGGGATCGTCCTGTGAGACCCGTACGAAGAAATTGCCCACGTGGGTGCCTTTGAAGACCAGCGACTTCTTGGGGTCGCCGGAATCATCCCTGGAGATGCGACGCAATTCCCGGTCGTCGAACAGCTCGATCACGGGCATTGGCGAGGACTCTCTCTGTTCCACGCGCACCTCGACCTCCTGTCCCGATTTGATCTCGTGCACGAACCAATCATCGTCGCGCCCGCAGAGCTTCATGTCCCAGGCACGTCCATCGGTCACTTCGACCGCGGCCTCCAATTTGTCGTTGGGTTCGAACGGATCGTCGTGGCAGAAACCGTCGGAGACGGGAATCCACTGGATCACATACGGGGTGGGGATGCCCTGGGTGAACTTCACCCGCACGTAGTAGGGGCCGTCGGTCGCGGCGCGAGGGACCACGGCCTCCATGTAGCCCTGGTGCTCCCAGTCTCCGGAGCGGCCGATGTCTTCCTTGTCCCGGTTGAACACGCGAATCTCGAGGAACGCATGGTTTCGGTCGGAGGAGACCGAGACCACAAATCCCTCGCCTTTGGTCACGTCGAGTACGTAGTAGTCCGACTCGTCGGTGTCGGGGCAGAGCTCGCCCGCGACTGGACTGCCAGCGGCCAGGGGAGTTGCGGTGTCCGGCTTGTTGTTGGGTTCGTTGGAGTCTGGTTTGCACGCGGGCGATACGCACTTGCCCGAGACCCGATCGCACACGTCGACGTCGCCTGGACACTCACCGTCGCCCACGCAGTGATCCGACCGCTGGCATTGGCCCTGTTTGCACAGCTTTCCGTCGGCGCAGTCTCCGTCCGCCAGGCAGTCCTGGCATTCGCCGCCGAGCTCGAGGTTGCAGTGGCGGGTGCCGGCGCAGTCCTTGTCGGACTTGCAGGGGTTGTACTCGCACTCGCCGAACCCGTGATCGCAGTGGCCAGGGAAACAGTCCCTGGCGCGGCAACCTGGGATCTCATCGAGGCAGGTGCCACGCTGGCAAACCCGAGCGCCCAGGCAGTCTTCGTCTGCGACGCAGATCTCAGGCTCCTTGCATGTGCCCGCGGCGGCATCGCACCGCAGCAAGCCGTCGGCGTCGCTGCAGTGCGAGTCCTCCTTGCACGCGCCCGGCGCGAGCTCGGCGGGCCTGCTGGCGCCACGTGTCCTGGCCAGCTCCTGCGCGATTTCGTCCCAGGTGGGACCAGGGCCTTCCGGGGCAACCCCGCCGGAGTCGATGCCGTTGCTCGGCTGCGCCGTCGGGTCCGCTGGCTTGTGGTCGACCTCGCCTGCGTCGGGACCCCGCACGGGCGCGTCGCCGTGCGGGTCGCGGAGCAGGAGTACGAGCGCAAGGAAGGCGAGCGCCACCGCGGTGACGGCGAGCGCGATGTGGGACCTTTTCATGGCGAGATTCAAACGTGCCGCCGTGGCCGATGCAACGGCGGCAGGCGTTTTGTAACTACTGCGTGATCTGTCGGCAGTAGCGGGTCACGTCAGCGTAGCGATACCGAGGCACAACTCCGTTCTGCGTAGAGGTCAGGTTGGCCTTGACCTCCATCCAAAGGGAGGTCCGTGGAACGCTGGAGATGCTGATGGACTTGGCGTCCGTCTCGGCGCTGAACGTGGCGTTTGCCAGGGCCCCGCGGGTGGCCGCGTGCCGGTACTGCACCTTGATGTCGGTGTTGGTCGGCTCGTCTCCGTCCCATTTGATTACGTGCCACTCATCGAATTCGTAGCCCTGCGGGCAGGCTTCGACGACGACCGAATAGCTGCCGCGTGGCGCGGTGAACGTGGAGCGCAGGTTACCGGTGAAGTCGGAGTACGTGTAGGGGTAGGTACCCGCCGGGTGGAAGTTGTTGGTCGTTACGTTCGCCTCGGCGCTCATGACGTTGACACCGTGCTGGTAGTAGCAGGCGACCCAGATGTTCTCGTTGAATCCGATGCCCACGCCGAGGACGCCGTAGCAGCTCGGCAGGTACTGGTCCTTGAACACAGTGACCGTGTCGCCTTGCGTGCGGAAACCGGTGACGTAGCGCGTCGGCGAGGTCCAGTGTGAGGTCCAGATGACGCCGTTCTGCCCGACGGTGACGCCGCGGGAGTCGCGGCGAAGGCCGTTGCCGCTCCAGTTGCGGAAGCTGCGGTTGCCGGGGCGGTAGCGCCGGATGTAGTCGGCGCCCCAAATGGTACCGATCCAGAGGTCGTTCTGGGCATCGAGCGCGATGCCGTAGCTCTGGCGGCTGTTGCAGCCGCCGCTGCTCGCGGCGTTGGTGCGTGTGTCCACTCGGTTGATGCACGAGCCGCGGTCAACCGTCCACAGGATTCCGTTGGAGTCGATTACAGCGCCGTAGCTGCGGTGCGAGCTTCGGATCTGCGTCAGGATTCGGCCGGTGTCCGGGTCAATCTTGTAGATGCTTGGACGCGATGCCCAGTTACCAGCCCAAACAAAGCCGGCCGCGTCGATGGCCAGAGCGCGGGGGTAGTACTCAAGCGGGCGGCCGTTGTTGCCGTAGTTGGAGCCGCTGTTGGTCCAGGCGTAGCACTCGTCCGCGGTGTTCAGGTACTCGTTGGAGTCGATGACGCCGTTGTTGTTCACGTCACGACTGGTCTCGATGCGCCCGTTGTTGTTGCGATCCTTGCACTCGCACAGCGAGACATCGCGGTCGCAAGCTGGAGTCCAGTTGTAGATCTTTGTGAGGTCGGCGGAGCTGCGGTTGGCGACGAAGACGTTGCCCTTGTCGTCGATTGTGGTGCGGGACGGGTTTGAGCCGGTGCGGTACCGACCGACCTGCCGCCCGGTGCGCGTGTCGATCTTGTAGATGCTGTTGGCCGTCCCGCCGTCGGAGGATACAACCCACGCGAAGCTGACGTTGACGGAGTCGGTGGCGAGCAGTACGGCGCCGTCGTCGTCCAGGTCCGTGTTGGAGGAGTTGTTCGGGTCCGGGTTGAACGGCACGCGACCGTCTCCGACGCCGTAGCCGTTGAGGCGGCAGCGCTCGTCACAGTTTCCGCAGGCGTTGAGCACGCCCTCGTCGATGTTGCCGTCGCAGTTGTTGTCTACGCCGTCGCAGAGCTCGTCGGCGCCGGGGTGAATGAGCCGGTTGTTGTCGTTGCAGTCCACGCCAACGCCGCCACAGTCCTCGTTTCCAATCGGACCGTACGTGTCGCCGTCGGCGTCCAGGCCCTCGTCGGTTTGTCCGTTGCAGTTGTTGTCCTGCTGGTCACAGACCTCGACACCGGGCTGGCGAGGCACGCATGAGGTCTCCTGGCCGTTGGTGCAGCTGGAGGTGTTCTGGCAACCGAACAGGCCGCAGGTGGTGGCCTCGAAGTCGTCGTCGGGAGTGCCGTCGCAGTCGTCATCCACGTTGTCGCAGGTGCGGTCTGTGAGCGAGAGGGGCTCGGCGGGCACGCAGGGGACGGTCTGACCGTTGACGCAGCGGGACACGCGAGCGCAACCGCCGCGTCCGCAGGACTCTCCGACGAAGTTGTCATCGGGCAGTCCGTTGCAGTCCTCGTCGAGTCCGTTGCAGTTGTCGTCGACCCCGTTGTTGTTGTCGTTCAGGCCGCAGGGGCATTCGGCGTTCGGGTTGACCGTCAGCTCGTCGGGGCAGCTGTAGTCGGCCGGGTTGATGCGGAAGTTGCGGTCGTTGAAGCGCGGGCTCTCCGCGTAGTAGCGGTTGTAGAGCGCGATGGTGAGGCATTTGGAATCGAGGAACTGCTTGCGCGCGGTGATGATTCCGCGCTCGAGACGACCGTCCACCATAGCGCTGAAGGCACGGTCGAGGCGACATTCGGCGACCTGCACCTGCGGGTCGGTGGAGATGTACGGGTTCTCCTGGTTGGTCGGCGCGTAGCGGATGATTGCCGTGGGTCCCTCGTACACGGAGAAGTTGGATACGAAGCCGAGGACATACACCAGGTAGGTCTGCCAATTGTACGTGTAGACGCTGCTCTCCTGGAGGGCAGACATCTTCTCGAGCGCCTCGATGGCAGGCAGGTAGATGTTCTCGACCAGGTATTGGTTGGTGAAGTCGGGGTCGCCAATGGCGTTGACGCCGCGCTGGAACTGCACCATCAGCTCGCTGATGCGGTCCAGGTTCGCGCGGGCCTCGGCAGGCACACCCTCGTCGGCAGCGACGCGTTCCACTTGCGCCCGCAGGGTGAGGGCGATGGGGAGCCCGAATTCGTCAAACCGGCTGCCGCGGAACAGGCGCTCGGGCTGGCCGTCAATCTGGAACAGGTCGCGCTGGAAGGTCTGCGCCCACACACGATCATCGTAGAGGACGGAGATCTGGTCGAAGGAGACGACTGCGCGCTGGATGGCCTCCAGGTACCTGCGGCCATTGTGCAGCGAGCGCGCCTCGGCGAGGTAGCCGCTGGCGACCGTGAGGGAGTTGTTGACGCGCACGGTGTAGCCGGGCTGGTTCTGGTCGATGTTGCCGCGCCCGGTCAGGAGGGTGCGCTCGCGCCAGACTTCGCCGTCATTGTCGGGGTTGTCGAGAATCTCCCAGTCGGTGAAATCCTGGTCGCGCGTGACCGCGATGAGACGGCCGACCTCGGAGATGATGGCGCGGGAGATGATCTTCTGCAGGACCGTGGTCTCGGCGCCGTCACGCTCCGCATCGGAGAGGCGCTGCCAGGCCCGCCGCGAGAGAAGGAATGCGTAACCGGGCGACGTGGTGAACAGCCGGCGAGAAGAGGCGAGCAGGGTGTTGGCCTTGTCGAGGTTGATGCGGGCCCGCTGCGGAGCGTTCCCACGCAGTGCCGTCGTCCACGCGGTGAGGTCGACGAGCACCTCGCCGTAGTTCTTCACGCGGAGATAGCTGCGCTTCTCGAGGACGTTGCCGGCGAGGTCTTCGACGCGGGCCACGAGGATGTGATTTCCGGAGCCCAGGGCACTGAGCTCAATCTGCTTGTCGTCGCGGCATGCGTCGTCGTTGGTGTTGCAGCCGACGATGTTCACGGTGCCGGGGCCCGTGGCGGGGCGGCCCGAGGTCTGCGGCGTGGTGTCCACGAGCACACGCTGGTTGTCGCCCGGATTGACCACGAGCGTGACGCGCTTGACGCCGGAGCGCACGGCACCTTGGGTGTCCGTGGCGACCATCTCCGCGCGGATCGTCTCCCCGGCGAAATAGATGGGCCAGGTGTCCGTGCGCTGTGGGTCGACGTCGACCGTCTCGTTCGGGTTCTCGGGGTTGATGAACGTGCTGGGTATGACGTCGTAGTCGAGCTTGGGCGCGGTGGTCTCGATGCCGAAGCAGACCGTGTCATTGGCGCCGATTCTGCTCTGCGCGTCACGGGCGGACACGTAGAGCGGACAGTAGATGCTGGCCGTACTGAAGCCTGCGGACGCGTTTGCGCCGGTGCCCGGTTGGGTGGTTGGGGCTGCGCCGCCGACGAACGCCCAGGTGACGGGGGCTGTGCCGCCCTCCGCCCGGGTGGCGACCGTGACCGCCTGGTTGGTGAACGTGGTCGGCGGTGTGTTGGTCACGGTGACCGTCATGTTGCCCTGGCCGATGGTGACGACGACGTCGTCGGTGCCGCGGTTTCCGACGAGGTCGGTGGCGGTCCAGGTCACGGTGCTCTGCACGTCATTGCGCAGGCAGACCCTGCGGCTGTCGGTGTTGCTGATGTTCTGCGTCAGCACGAGGCGCTCACCGGGCGTGCAGGCGTCCGTAGCCTGCGGAACCGGGAGGGTTACGTAGGTCCCTGTGCCGTTGCCCTGGTTGTTGAAATTGCAATCGCCACGTCGCGGGACGAGAAGGTCGGAGCCGGCGTTGACCGAGGGGGCCGTCGAGTCGCGGATGATGACGTTGTAGGAGTCCCGTCCGACGTTTCCGGAGGAGTCGGCGGCGGTGAAGGTCACGGAGGTCACGCCGCGGGGGAAGACATTGTTGTCCGGGGCGTTGTTCGTCAGCGACGTCTCCGCCTCGCAAGCGTCGTCCACCGTGGGCGTGTTCAGGGCGACTTCGGTGCCGTCCGGGGCCGTGCACTCGACCGTTCGATCGGCGCCGGAGTTGACGATCGGGGGCAGCGAGTCACGGACGCTGACTCCGATCCGCCGCTGCGACGTCCTGTTGGCGACCTCGTCCAGCGCGGTGATGTTCACCAGGTGGTTGCCGAAATCCCACGTGTGCGGGTCATTGATGGCCGTGTTGTTGTTCACGTCACGGAACGTGACGATGGGCGTCAGGTCGCAGGCCGCGTCGACCTCCGGCTGAATGAAGACCGATGCCCGGCCATCCGCGCACTCGGCGGTCTGGTTGGACGCCGTGATGATTGGGTCGGCCGGCGTGCAGGCGGCTTGCTCGACAGTCTCCGTATCGCCGAGGCCACCGTGTCCGTCGGCGGTCCCCGCGTCGTTGGAGCAGCCTGTGCTTCCAACCGTGACTGTCAGGGCAGCAAGCCCGACAAGAACCTTCCAGTTCGACTTCATAGTCTCTCCCCCACGCGCGACCAAGGCATTTGGACTTGATACTGGCAAATGTTGTTTCATATCGCAAATCCTCGGCTTGCTTCGGGGCTGTCGAAGCCCCGCATCCGAGCGCGCACAGTGGCGATCGGGGCTGGTTCGGCGCTGATCGCCGGTTGGTGTCTGGTCCGGGCGCTTTTCCGATCACGACTCTGCGACCGCTCGGCGCGAATGGCTATCGGGAACCTATGTTCAGTTCTGCTTGCGATGTCAAGTCCTGTTGTCACCGTTGTCATGGGGCATTGGCACCACACCGAGGCGCCGCGCAGTGCCTTGCTGTCACACACGTCCGGCCTCGATCCACGCCAGATGCGTGAGGCAGGGGATCGGTGTCCATGGCGCGTGTCTTGCTGTGTCAGCATCGGTGATTGTGGAGGGTTCCATGACTTTTCGTTTCGCCATTGTCTCCTGCATATTGCTTGCCGTCGGCGCTTGCGCTGACATCGCGCCCGGTACCGGATCGGATCCTGAGTCGGATGATCCGGGAATCGGGGGGCCAGGGGACGACCCCGGCGGTCGCGGCAATCCAGACCGTCCGGGTGACCCGAACGATCCCGGTGACCCGAGCGACCCGAACGATCCGAACGACCCCGGCGATCCCGGTGACCCGAACGATCCGGGCGACCCCCACGACCCGGGAGATCCCGGCGATCCGGGGATCGACCCGCGGGACCCGTACTGCGAGGAGGGCCGCGTCGATGTCTGCGATGACGACATCGACAACGATTGCGACGGCCTCGTCGATGAGGGCTGCACGTGCACCCAGTCGCAGAAATCCTGCTACAGCGGGCATCCTGCGGACCTGCGTTCTGCCATGGGGCAGTGTCGCTCCGGGACCCAGACATGCGAGCTCGAGTTCTACTCTGAGTGTCGCGGTGAGGTGCTGCCGGGCCCGGAGATTTGCGATGGCGTCGACAACGACTGCGATGGGGAGGTCGACGAAAACGAGGACTGCAACAACACCCCGCCCACCGCGCTGTGCCCGTCGGACCAGTCGGGACCGCCGCTGTCGAACTACGACTTTGTGGGCGGGTACGAAGACGCCGACGGGGACCGGATGGTCCGCGCCGAGTGGATGGTCCTGGACAAGCCCGTGGGCTCGTCTGCGCTGGCGCAGCCCAGCAGTGGCCTTGAGACACGCATCTTCGCCGATGTGCAGGGAATCTTCGTGATGGAGCTGGAGGTGGAGGATGCCCGCGGCGGCATTGGCCGTTGCACGGTGAACGTGGAGACCACCGGCGCGGACGAGCTGCGCGTGGAGATGACCTGGAATCTCGGCGCGGAGTCCGACGGGTCCGATGTGGACATGCACCTCCTGCGCTCCCCGACCGCCCAATGGTTCGACGGCGGCAGCCAGGGCGGCGATTGCTATTGGTCGAATTGTCGCGTCTGCGACGCTTTCGCCTCTGAGGGGCAGAGCCAGGAGGAGGCGTGCCGCCAGCAGATCGCGCAGTACAATGAGCGGGGGGAGGGGCCGCCGGGCAAGGTCACCTGGTTTGCCCCACTGGATTCCAACGACCCACGTCTGGATCTCGACGACGTGGACGGAAACGGGCCGGAGAACATCAACGTCCGGACCCCTCGGGACGGCACCTACCGGTTGGGGGTTCACTATTGGGACGCCGACGGCTTTGGTGACTCGACGGTGACGGTCCGCATCTTTTGCGGTGGGCGTCTGGCCCAGGAATTGGAGCCGGTCGTGTTGCGCGACACGGGCTCCTTCGGCGGCGACGCCACTGAGTTCTGGGAGGTCGCGGACATTGTCTGGGACGACGCAGGTTGTTCCGTTCAGGCCTTCGGGCAGACTGGCTGCCGCCAGATCTGCACCCGAGAGCAGGCCGAAGCGGGCGGGTGCCCGTCGGGGCAGCAGCGCGGCCAAAACTGCCGCTGAGCGCGCGCCCATTGTCGCGGCGCCGCCCCGTGGGGCACACTGCGAAGCATGGCCCAGGCCAAAACTCCGATTTCACAGCCGGGCGACGACGCCAAGAACGGCGCCCTGGCGCGCGCTGAGCCTACCGCGACGACGGCGGGCCCCGGGCGAGCTGCGATGGCCGCGGCGTTCGCCGTGGTCTCGGTCTTTCTGGGCGCGGACCTCACTTACGAGACGTGGGCAGAGCCCAGCGCGGCCGGTTGGATTCTTGCGGCGGCCACCGTAGTCGCGGTGGCGTTGGCGTTCGCCTCGCTGTTCTCAACGCGCGCGTTCGGGGTAGTGGCGCTGGGGGTGGTCTGGTGTGCGGCGGCGACCACCTGGTTGGCGTGGCCCACGTACGACCGAGGGGGCGCGCTCGCGCTGGCGCTCGGCGACGACGCGAGGACCGCGTTTGTGCTGTCGATGGTCTTTTGCCTCCTGCCGCTGGGGGTCGCCCTGGTTCGGCTGCGGTTGTGGGTTGTCGGGCTGGTGCCGTTGGTCTTGTGGAGCTGCCTGCCCCTGGTCGCCGGCGTGGTTCGCGACGAGCCGTTTGAGGATTTCCCCCTGTTCCGGGCCTTCTGGGGCGATCTGCCGTCCGCGGTCCAGCCTGCGAGCGTGCTCGTGCTGGTGGTCCTGCCGCTGACTCTTCTGGCCGTTTCAGTCTCTTCCCTGCGCCGCTCCGGCGCCTGGCGCGATCGCGTGGCGGAGACTGTGGGTTGGGTGCTCTTGACGGCTACCACACTCGTGCTGTGCACGGTGGTGGTGCGTGGGGCCCATGTACCGACGCCGTTGCAGGCGCTGTTTCCTCCCGCGGAAGGGGTCGGCGAGGCGGTCGTCACGCTGCAAGATGGCAGCAAGGTACGGGTCACCACGGCGGGACTCGACGAACTTTCCGCGGCGGAGCGGGCGCGTCGTCCGGCGTGGAGGCTTCAGGTACGCGGGCTGCGCGACAGCGATGGGGGGGGGCGGACCCGGCTGTGGATCAACGTCCTGGATGCCCGCGGGCGAAACATCCTCGACCGGCGGCGCGAAGACTTTGAGATCTTCGAGTCTGGGGCGCGCCGCGCCAACGTGGATTTCACGGCCCACCCCAAGGAGGGCCCACCGTCGTTCGCTCCGCCACACATCTGGATCGCGAACTCGGCCGAGGGCACCGTCAGCAAACTGTCCACCCGCAGCGGGCGGCGCGAGGGCGATTACCAGGTTGGCAGTGATCCATCGCGCACGTCGGTGGACCTGGAGGGCAACGTCTATGTCGCCGGGCGCGCCTCCAACACGTTGAGCAAGGTCCTGGCGTCGGGGTGTACGGGGCAGGCGTGTGTGGGCTGGACGCGGGACACGTGTCAGGGCCCACGAGGATTGGCCGTCGCGCGGGACAACTCCGTGTGGGTGGGCGGCAACCTGGACGCACGGGGGTGTCTTCAGCGCTGGACGCCGGAGGGGGAGCTGGTCTTCGCGACGGAGCTCTCGAGCCGCGTGTACGGCCTGGCGCTGGACCAACGCGGCCACCTCTGGGCGGTGCTCGACCACGAGGGTCTCCTGCTGCGCTTTCGGTCGGACGGGAGGCTGATGGATCGTTATGCCGCGCCGGCGCCCCACTCCCTGTACGGCATCGCCATCGACCGCTTTGGCGTCGTCTGGCTGGGGAACAACGAGTCGCTGGGTGTCTGGCGGTTTGATCCCAGTGACGAAGAGTGGACGCACCTGGTCTCCGAGGCCCATCCCGAGGCCAAGTCGCGCGGAGTCGCCGCGGATGCGGCGGGAAACGTCTGGGTGGCCAATTCCAACCTTGGGATCGTGTCTCGGTTTGATGCGGCGGGTGCGCGCTGGGTGGCAGATCATGGCAGTGGAGGTGTGCACCCCGTTGGGGTGGCGATCGATGGCGACCAATTTGTCTGGGTCATCAACCAGACCAGCCACACCGCGTCGCGCCTGGACCCGGACGGCGGGGACATCGTGGGCACGTATCCGACGGGCAGGGGGCCCTATACCTACAGCGACATGACCGGCTACGCGCTGCACAACTTCGTGGCGCAGTCCGGGACCTACCAGATGGCGTGGTTGCGCACGCCGCTGTCGGCGCGCATCGAGGCGCCCAGGCGCGACCACCGCATCGCCGCGGCGGGTGGCCCGCCGGTGGTTCTGGTGCCCCATATCGAGACCTACGACGTGGCGGATCCCATCTCCGTGGTCGAGTGGCAGATCGACGGCAAGGTCGTAGACACGGTCCGCGCGCCTCCGTGGCGGGGGACGTGGCGGTACGAATCCGTGGCTGTCGGCCCGCATCGTGTGACACTTCGTGTGGTGACCGCCGCTGGGTTCACGTCGGAGGACACCACGGTCGTACAGGCTGTGGAGACGTTTGGGACGCTGCGCGTGCAGGCGCGACGCAAGGGCGAGATTCTCTCGTCCATTCCGCGGACGATCGAGTTTGTCGTGGACAGCTCGGGCTCGATGTGGGGAACGCTGCCCGAGTCCCTCGACGGTCGCCGGGAACGCAAGATCGACGCGGCCAAACGCGTCCTGGGCGAGCTGTTCGCCGGCCTCCCTGCGGACACGGAAGTCGGGCTACGGGCGTACGGGCATCGCACGGGGCGCTGCGACGACACCGAGCTTCTGGTGCCAGTGGGCGCAGCAGACCCAGCGGAACTCTCCGCGCGCGTGCGCGCGTTGCGCCCCAAAGGCCGGACCCCCATCGCCGCGTCGCTCCGCTCCGCCGGCGACGATCTGAAGAGCGTAGCCGGTCACGGCTACCTGGGGGAGCGAATGATCGTGCTCGTTACCGACGGCATCGAGACCTGCAAGGGGGATCCGTGTGCTGAGGCGGCGCGCCTGGGGGACAGCCTGAGGTTGCGGTCGCATGTCGTTGGGTTTGGGCTCTCGTCCAAGGGCGAGTCGCAGACCCTGCGCTGCATTGCGGACGCCGCTGGCGGCACCTACGCCGACGCCGATGGTGCAGACGAGCTGCGGCGTGTGCTGGAAGAGGCGATCCAGGTCCGGTTTGTGGTCGTAGACACTGGGGATGGGCGCGTGGTGCACCGGGGTGGGCTCGGCGCCGGGCCTGTCCTGCTGCCTGTCGGGACCTACACGGTGAGGTTTGGGTCGGCGGAGTCGACCGCAGGGCTGGTCAGCTCGCCGTTTGTGGTGAGTGACGGCGCGGGAGTCGCCGTCACTCTGGACCTGCTCGAGGATGGCCCGCCGCGCGTGGTTGTGCTACATGGCCAAACCGATGAGAAACCGTCCAAACCGTGATCTGCCCTCGCTCGCCGGGCCGCTGCTTTGTGCAGTCGGGTTGGTGGTCGTGTGGACCTCGCCGGCGAGCGCGCACCACCCCCAGCTCAGCTCCTTCGTCAGCCAGGTCAGCCTGGAGAAGGTGGACGTGTTCTTCGACCTGGACGCCGTCACCGCGACGCGCGTCTGGAAGCTCGACACCGATGGCAACAACATCATCGACGCGGACGAGTTCCAGAAGGGCCGCGACGATGTGCTGGCGTACGTGGACGCGCGTTTCAAGCTCAGCAACGGGGCGGCCGCCTGCACACGAGGCGAAATCGAGCGGTTCGAAGCGTCGGAGAACCTGGACAAGTTTCGGATTCTGACGAGCTACGTGTGTCCCGGCCCGCCGGGAGAGATCCGCTACGACCACAGCTTGTTTCTGGAGACGACCGAGGGGCACCAGCATGTGGGTCGCCTTCAAGTGGGCGAGAACGTCGTCACCCATGTCTTTGAGCGCGGGGCCTCCGCCTATGTGCTGGACGCATCGATCCTGGCGCCCACGCCCGCCTCGGCCGTCGCGGTGGACAAACCGCCGGCCGCTCCGGAGACCGCCTGGGGCGCCGTGTTCCTGACGTTTCTGTGGCAGGGCGTCGTGCACATCCTCATCGGCATCGATCACATCCTGTTTGTGATTGTGCTTCTGCTCGTGGTGCGCCGGTTCAAACAGCTCGCGTGGATCGTGACGTCCTTCACGGTGGCCCACAGCATCACGCTCGCGCTGGGCGCGTTGGAGATTGTGGCGTTGCCGTCGGCCCTGGTGGAGAGCGTGATTGCGCTGTCCATCGTCTATGTCGCGGTCGAGAACATGATCGCGGACGAGCCGCGCGCGCGGTACATCGTCACCTTTGTGTTCGGGCTGATCCACGGGTTTGGGTTCAGTAGCGTGCTGCGCGACGTGGGGCTGCCGCAGGACGCGCTGGTGCCTGCGCTGCTGGCATTCAACCTCGGCGTGGAGCTTGGCCAGTTGGCGATTGTCGCCCCCTTCTTTCCGTTGGTGGTTCTGATCCGGCGGCGGTCTGAGCGGGCCCATCGCTGGGTGGTCTGGATCCTCAGCGGCGCAGTGACGCTCGTGGCGCTCGTCTGGTTCATCGAGCGGGCGTTCTCTGTATCCATTCTGCCCACTGGATGATTGGCTGCCGTGTGCGCGTTCATGACAACGCCCGGCTGGTTCCGTGCCGTAGTGTTCGACCTTCGGCCCGCATGCGGCTAGAGTGACGCCATGAAATCTGAGGTGTTTGGTTGCCGACTTGTCCAGTTGGCCTGCGCTCGGCGCGTGGCGCGCGCAGCCGCGTTGCTACTGGTTTTGGGCGCCTGCACCGAGCAGGGCGCAGCGCCGCCGACCGAGTTGATTCAGGGAGACGGTGCGGACGCGTCAGAGGTCGGCGCCGACGCTCCCGACGCTGGGGACGCACGCGGCGATGACGACGCCGGTGAGCAGGGCGACGCGGCGCCGGACGTGGTTCCGGAGCCCGCGGGAGAACGTCGTGCGGACGTGGTCCACAGTTTTGGGACGCTCGACGTCGAGCCGTTCCAGGAGGTGGTCCGCTGTGTCAGCTGGACGCTGAACAACGACGAGCCGCTCTACCTCGACACCGTCAAGCTCGCGAATAATGGCGGCTACCATCACTCCAATTGGTTTGTGGTTCCCGAGGACGCCTACCCCGGCGACGACGGCTTCTGGCGGTGCTCGTCGCGCGATTTTGATGAGCTTGAGGCAGCGCTTGCGGGCACGGTGCTCTTTGCCCAATCGACGCAGAGTTTCGAGGAGGAACAGCGGCTGGGGGAGGGGATCGTCATCAAGGTTCCGCCGCGGCACAAGGTCGTGGCGGACGTGCACTTGCTGAATCTCTCGCCGCGCGCGCTTGAGACGGAGCTGCGCATGACGTTGGGGCTGGTTCACCCGTATGACGTGGACGTGGTGGTCACGCCGTTTCGGCTCAGCTACCTGGATCTGGCGATTCCGCCGCGCAGGCAGTCACGATTCACGGGCGATTGCGCCCTGCAGAATCCATATCGGCGGGTCGCCCGGCGAGATCTGGACATGAAACTGTACTGGGTTCTGCCCCACTATCACGGCCTTGGGAACTACTTCAACCTGGAGATTGTGGGCGGTCCAAGGGACGGTGAGGTCTTGTACCGGCTCGAGGGGTTCAACGCCGAGGCGAACGGCAAGGCGTTTGACCCGCCGATCGATCTCACCGGGGCGCAAGGCCTGCGCTTCAGTTGCGGCTACGACAACCCACGCGTGCGCTCGGTCGGCTGGGGTTTTGGGGACCAGGAGATGTGCGTCATGCTCGGTTTCGCGGACGCCGGAGCGTTGATGGACGCCACGGTGCTCACGGGAACGGAGCTCGTGGAGACCGACGCGGACGGCGTCGAACATTTTTCCGCCTACTGCGCCGCCTTTGGGCTGCCCAAAGCCGAGGGGCAGGCGTACCCGTCCGACGAGGAGCGGCGCGCAGAGCTCTATGTTCCCGATGGGGACGTCGGAGACGACGGTGTGGACCCGGTTTTTGGCTGTGTGGACACCCCGGCGGACGCCGTCGCGGAGGCGCCCATCACCCTGGACTCGATCCATGAGACCGTCCTGATGCCCTCCTGCTCGTTCAGTGCGTGCCACGACGCCAGCGCGCCCGCCGCGGGCCTGGACCTGAAGAGCAAAAGCGGCCTCCACGAGCGTCTCCTCGCGCACGAAGTCCGTGCGGACACCACGTTGGCACTTGTCGAGCCGGGCGCACCGGATCGGTCATGGTTGGTGAGCCTGTTGTCCAAATGTGAGCCTGTCACAGCCGACGGCACGGTGGTGGCCCACATGCCTCAGAATTCGCCCGAACTCCTGGCGCCGGGTGTTGTCGCCAAGGTCGCCGCGTGGGTCGAGGCCGGCGCCCAGCCGTGACCCGTCGATCGCCGAAGGTCACTGGGTCAGGCCGAACGACCCGACCGAGTCGCAGACGCGGCAAGGACGCGACCGTTGGCGCGACGCGAGCCAGTTGCACTGCCACGCATAGCGGCTATGTTCTGTGC
>CALBXO010000647.1 GCA_937890335.1 uncultured Pseudomonadota bacterium
GCGCAAGAAGGTCTACACCCCAAACGACCTGCTCGAGGTGTTCAAGACCGCCGCCGCGAATCACCAACGGCGCATCGCACTGCAGCAATTGACCCCCGAGGGGATCCGCCGGTTCACGTATGGTGAGCTGCAGGAACACGCGGAGCGGGCGGCGCGTAACCTCGTCGCTGAGGGAGTCGCTGGCGGAGCGCGGGTGGTCGTCTCCAGTGAGAACAGGCCCGAATGGGGCATGGCGTACCTGGGGACGCTGACCGCCGGTGCAGCGGCTGTCCCGGTGGACTGCGAGCTGCCGATGGCCGGCCTGCTCAACGTAGCGCGGACCGCCGACGCCAAGGCCATGATCCTGTCCGACAGGGTGCACCAACGGCTGATCGCGGAAGGCCTCGAGGACGAGTCCGATGTACCTCGGATCTGGGGATTTGAAGAGCTGTTCGCCGCGCAGAGCACGGAGGTCGAGACAACCGCGCTGGCTCCCGTGGGCAGAGATGATGTCGCGAGCCTGATCTTCACCTCGGGCACCACTGGCCGTCCCAAGGGCGTGATGCTCGCCCACCGCAACTTCACGTCGCTGCTGACGAGTATGAACCAGGTGTTCGACGTCTCGGACCGCGACGGGTTCCTGTCCGTGCTGCCGCTGCACCACACCTTTGAGTTCACGTGCGGGTTCCTGATGCCGCTCAGCAAGGGCGCGACCATCACGTACCTGGACGAGCTGACGGGAGACTCTCTCAACCGCGCGTTCTCCGAGACGCGCGTCACCGCGATGATCGGTGTTCCGGCGCTGTGGCAGTTGCTGCACCGCCGCATCATGGGCGAGGTATCCAGCCGCGGGCCACAGGCGCGCACGCTCTTTGACGCGATGCTCGCCCTGAACCGTTGGGCCCAGGAGCGGTTCCGCACAAACATCGGACGGACGCTCTTCGCCCCGGTGCACAAGAAGTTCGGCGGGCGGATCCGGTACCTCATCAGCGGTGGCGCGAGCCTCCCCGCGCCGATCATGGAGACGTTCCACGGGCTCGGCTTTGAGCTCCTGGAAGGGTACGGACTCACCGAAGCCTCGCCCGTCCTCACCTGCGGTCGTCCCGGCGCGGGCGTGCGCATCGGCAGCGTTGGCAAGGCGCTCCCAGGTGTCGAGGTAAAGATAAAGAACGCCGACGGTGCTGGGGTTGGTGAGATCGTGGCGCGCGGCGGCAACGTGATGCTGGGCTACCTCAACAACCCAGACGCGACCGTCGCAGTCCTGAACGAAGATGGCTGGTTGTCCACCGGCGACCTCGGCCGACTCGACAAGAATGGCTACGTCTACATCAGCGGGCGCGCCAAGGACGTCATCGTCGCGGCCAACGGGGAGAACGTCTACCCGGATGAGCTCGAGGAGATGTTCGAGACCTGCGACGAGATCGAGGAGTTGAGCGTGGTCGGCCTGCCCGACGGCGCCACGGGCGAGCGGGTCGCGATGCTCGTCAGGACCAAGCCCGGCGACCTGACCGAGGCGCAGGCGCAGGCCGAGGTGCGCAAGGCCATCGAGCTCGGCAACGTCCGGCTCCAGTACCACCAACGCATCAAGGTGCTGCGCTTCACCGACCAGGAGCTGCCGCGCACCGCCACAAAGAAGGTCAAGCGCACCGCTGTGCGCGACATGCTGCTGGACCTGGAGGCCGGGAAGGAGCTCGCCTCCACCGCCGACGAGAACTGGGGCGACTGGACCTGGCTGCGCGAGTCCGTGGCCAACCTGGCGGCTGTGGACACGCAGAAGGTGGGGCGCGGGCAGAACCTCATCGAGGATCTGGGCTTCGACAGCCTGGCGTTCACGGAGCTGTCGGGTGAGATCCAGCGTCGCACTGGGAAGAACGTCGGCTCCGACGAGCTGATTGAGGCCGCCAGCGCCGAGGCAATCATCGCGCTCGTGCGGGACAGCAAGACGGCGGAGGAGTCCACGCAGGCCGGCCCGACCGACGCCGTGGGTTTTGCCCACTTGCCGGCGTCCATGCGTCCGCAGGAGGCGCGGCGAGGAAGGACGCGTCCCACCACGAGCGTGCGGGATGTCATCGAGATTCCCGAGCCCATGCGCGTGGGCCTCAAAGGCGCGTTGAGCGCGGGACAGGTGACGCTCTACCGCGACCTGTTTGACGTGAAGGTCCATGGGCGCGCGCACATCCCGTTCCACGAGTCGGCCATCGTCTGCGCCAACCATTGCTCCCACCTGGACATGGGCCTCGTGAAGTATGCGCTGCGGGACTGGGCGCCCAACCTGTCGACGCTCGCTGCCTCCGACTACTTCTTCGACAACCGGTACAAGCGGACCTATTTCGGGCAGCTGACCAACCTCATCCCGGTGGACCGCTCGGGGTCGCTGGAGCAGTCCATGCGGGTGGCCAGCGCGGCCGTCTCGGCGGGCAAACCGCTGCTGTTGTTTCCGGAGGGTACCCGCTCCACCACCGGCGACGTGGCCCCGTTCCGGCCTGGCCTCGGGTTCCTCGTCTTGCACCACAAGACCGGAGTGCTTCCGGTATACTTGGGCGGGACATACCGAGCCCTGCCCAAGGGCGCTGCGATTCCCAAACGCCGGCGGCTGGCAGTTCACGTCGGCGAGATGATTCCCTACGAGTACTTCGCTGAGCGCACCGCGGGCATGAGCAACCGGGAGGCCTACGGCGAGGTGTCCAGGCTGGCCCGGGAAGCGGTCGTTGCCCTCAAGGCGGGGCGCCGGTTCCTGGACCCCGACGAGGTGGAGGAAGACCCCAGCAACGCGATGCTGGAGAATCTCTTCCGCGGTCTGGAGGAGCGGTTCCAGCGCAACCAGGTGGACGAGTCCGTCAGCTACTACTTCAGCCTTGGACCCGACGACGCCGGGAAATGGACGCTGGTGGTGGATCCCGAGCGTTGCCTTGTCCAGCGTGGCAAGCCCACCGACGGTCGCGCGGATTGTGTGGTCAAGACGACGCCGGAGATGTTCAACAAGATGATCTCCGAGTCCTACGTCCCGACCATGGATGAGTTCATGAGCGGGAAGATAAAGACCAACGATCCGAACCTGCTCATGATGTTCCAGAACGTGTTTGGATTCTGAGGTAGATGGCGATGAGTACGTACCTCGTTACCGGCGGGACAGGGTTTCTGGGACAGCACCTCGTGCGGGCGTTGCTGGACGCGGGCCACCAGGTCCGCGTGCTGGCGCGCTCGTCGGACCGGGCCTTGGAGCGGGCTGGCGCCACGTTTGTGCGGGGCTCCATCCTGAGCGTCCGACAGGTGGAGCAGGCTCTGGACGGCGTGGACGGGGTCTTCCACCTCGCCGGCAAGGTCGAGCGCGATCCGCAGCGCGCCCACAGACTCTTCACGCTCCACGTGACTGGGACGCGCAACATTCTCGAGGCCGTCGCGGCGATGGAGAAGCCCGTTCGGGTCGTGTACGCGTCCACCTCGGGAACCGTCGGCGTCACCACCGACGGGCGCACGATCCCCGACGACGAGGCCCCGCTGGCCACGGACATCGTCAAAGACTGGCCGTACTACCTGTCCAAGGTCTACGCGGAGAAGGCGGTCGACAGCCTCGTAGCGCGCAAGAAGCTGGACGTGGTCACACTGCGGCCCACCCTGCTGCTGGGTCCCGGCGACAGCCGGTTGAGCTCCACCGGCGACGTGCAGAAGTTCCTCGACAAGAAGATCCCGGTGGTGCCGTCCGGCGGTGTGAGTTTTGTGGACGTGCGGGACGCCGCGGCGGCGTTCGTCGCCGCGATGGAGAGCGGCGTCGCTGGCGGCAAGTACCTGCTCGGCAGCGCCAACCTGACGTTTGAGGCGTTCTTTGAGCGCCTCGAGACCATCTCAGGCATTCCGGGTCCGCGGGTCTCGGTTCCAGATCGCGCCGCGGTGACCGGCGCCCGCTTCCTGGACGCCGTGTCCAGGTTTGTGGGCCGCGAACCCAGCGTGGACCCCGTCAGCGTCGAGATGGCCCAACACTATTGGTACATCGACTGGAGCGCGGCGCAGCGGGACCTGGGGTTCTCGCCACGGGACCCGGGCCAGACGCTCTACGACACGGTTCAGTGGCTCCGGAGCCACCGTCCGCAGCGGCACACGGAGTCCGAGGCGCCGGCCGTCGCGTCCAGCCCGTTCGCGCCGGATCAGCCGTGGGAGGACCGCGATCTGCGTCACGCCGCGTTTGTCGCGGACGCGGAAGCGGAACCCGCAGCCCACACCTCCACGTCAGCGATCCCCCACCCCGGGCAGAGCAAGCTGAGCTACGATACATACGGGGACGGCGCCGGTCTGGAGTCCCTGGTGGGTGGAGCGCTCAAGGGAGCCATGGGGTCTTTGTTTGGCAAAGCCGAACCCGCCGCAGCCCCCGCCCCTCGGCGGTCAGCGCCGCCGGAGGTCGCCCCCGCGCAAAGCCAGAACCGCTCCGATCTCGACGATCTCCTCGCGGGAGCTTCGCCCGACGAACTCGACACGGTGCTTCGGCTCGTCCGCCGGATGAAATCCTCGTGAGTCTCGCGTCGCTGCGTCCCGATCAAGTCGTGGACATGCATGTGCACCTGGTCGCCAACGATCGGGACGCGGGCAGCTACCTCAGCGACACTCTGCGACGAAGCGTCACCTATCAATTCCTCCTGCGCAGCCTTGGCCTGGGCAGTGTATCCGACGCGGACCTGGCCCGCGTCTACCTGGACAAGGTGCAG
>CALBXO010000648.1 GCA_937890335.1 uncultured Pseudomonadota bacterium
GGGAGGATGGGCTGGGAAGTGGAGCTCGTGGACCTCGACGGCGACTGCATTGAAGACATCGTGACGACGCAGTTTACCGCGGCAAACCCCGAGCGTGGATCGACGAGCGCGGGCAGCGTGTTTGTGTTGTCGGGGAGCCAGGACTGGAGCGCGGCCGCCCCCCAGCGTGTGTCGCGAGAGGCCGCGAGGTACATCGGCTACGGGGACGATTGGGACAATTTTGGAACAGACTTCTCAACAGGTGACCTCGACGGCGACGGAGTTCGTGACCTCGTCGTGGGCGCCCGTTGGGGCGAGGGACCTGAGACCACAGGGAACGTGGGCGAGGTGCGGTTCTACAAGGGGAGGGCGGGGGCTCGCTGCAACGGGATCGACCCGGCAACACCCCTCTTTGAGGAGCCGGTGTCGCTGTACAACGCCGACCGCTACGGCGACCTGTTTGGTCAGAGCGTCGCCATCGTGCCGGATGTCGGCGACGACGGACTCATGGATCTTGTGGTGCTCGCCAGCCGCGGGCCCGCCGGGCGTGACTCGGCGGACCAGGAAGACCATCTTGGCCGGGCGTATGTCTTTGCCGGCGGCTCCAGCGACTGGACGTTCGAGGACGGCGCTGCGCTGTCGATGCCGGCAGTTATGGCGGAGGAGTTCTTTGGGTACGCGGTGGAGAACGTGGGCGACTTCAACGCCGACGGCTTCGCCGACTTCCTCGTAGGGGCGCCGTACTTCGATCGGGACGAGGTCCGTGAGAACGACACGGTGGTGCACCAGACCTCCGGCGTCGCCTACCTGTACATGGGCGGGACCGACGGGCTGCGAGCACAACCAGACCTGATCTTCCGGGACTACGAGCACCACAGCGGCGGCGATCTGCTGGGTTATGCCCTGGCACCCGCGGGCGACTTCGACGGTGACGGCAACGCAGACCTCGTCATTGGCGCTCTCGGTGAGGACAGCACGGGCGGGCCGTGCGTAGCCTGCCGGGATGGCGGACCTGGGCGCAACTCCATCGGCGCCGCGTACGTGTACCTCGGCGGGCCCGGATGGGGCGGACGGCACGGTGGCGACGTCGACGAAACACCGCGCGCGTCGGAGCCCGACTTCATCGTCTGCGGTCCGAACATCACCAACGCCCAGATGGGGCGTGAGGCGCACGGTGGATTTGATCACGACGGTGACGGATACGACGACCTGTTGCTCGCAAACTGGAACTGGAGAAACAACCGAGGCCGCGCCTGGGTGGTGTCCGGGCGCGAGCGCGGGGAAGGGACACAGCTCATCTGCGTCAGTGACGAGGACCAGGTCGTGGAGGGTGATGAGGTCTCCGCGTACCTCGGCTGGCGGATGGACGCCGCTGACATCAACGACGACGGGTGCGACGACCTTCTTCTGGGCGGCTATAACTTTGATTCGCCTGGGCGCGCGAACGCCGGGGTTGTGCTCGTCCGGCTCGGCGCGGGCCGACCGGGTTGCCCGGTGCAGCCGGTCGAACTGGCGCTGGTAGGCGAACGGGCCAACGACAACCTGGGGTTCGGACTGGCGACCGCCGACGTGAACGGTGACGGCGCCGTCGACATTCTGGTCGGCTCGACGGGACTTGGTCCGGCCAATGAAGGGGCTGTGACCGTGGTGGACGGTGCGGCGCTCGCCGTCGCGCTGGCGGATGTGGAGGCTGGCCTGACATTGCCGCTGGACGCCAGCTTGCGCCTCGGCTACCTGCGCGACCCAACCAACCGCGCTGGAGTCGAGTTTGGCAGGTCCATCGCGAACCTTGGCGACGTAGACGGTGACGGCCTCGACGACATCGCAGTGACCGCCCGCGTGAGCCGCGTTGCCGCCCGCGACGACGAGGCCACAGGGGGCGCGTTTGTCTTCTACGGCGCGTCGTCGCCGGCTGATCTGGCCACGCCGGAGGTCTGGATAGGCGGAGAGAGCGAGCGACCGCTGAGCTATTTCGGCGAGCGGATCGCCGGCGGGCGACTGGGCTCGGGAGGTCCCGCCGTCCTGGGGATTGGCTCCGCGTACTCCGAGACTGAGGGGCCCGGGGCCGGCGAGGTGGGCGCGTTCTTCACCGGCGAGCTGGAACCTGCGCGGTAGACCTGCTGCCGGGCTTGGTTCAGACTGCCCTGGATGTCGGACGCTCCGTACATTCTGGTGGTCGACGACGACCCCGCCATGCTGGCGCTCCATGAAGTCACGCTTCGTGGAGCTGGCTACGCCTCCAAATGCGTTCTGAATGGGACTGATGCGCTGGCGGACGTCGAGTGGTGCCGGCCCGATGTCGTCATACTCGACATCAATATGCCCGGGATGGACGGTCTGGAAGTCCTCGCCCGGATCCGTGAACGATTCACCATGTTGGAGCTCCCGGTCGTCATGGTCACCGGCCGGGTGGAGCCGGAGTACATGATTGACGCGCTGGGGTCCGGCGCCAACGATTACGTCCTGAAGGCCGCACCTCGCGAGGTGCTCCTTGCCAAACTCCGCATCCAGCTGGAGCTCATCAAACAGGTGGGGGCCCCCAGCCGGCGGCCGGCAGAGATGGAGGTCGCGGAACAGGACGCACGGTTCTGCGCGGGGTTCCTGACGGTCGTGCCCAAGTCCGTGAATCACTGTCCGGACTGCAACGCGCCGATGCCGAGCCCGGGGTGGCCTGGCATCGCGGGCTCGTCCTACGGCTGGTTGGGGCGCACTCTGTCAGGCAAGTACAAGCTGGACCGGTTTCTGGGGCGCGGGATCGCCGCGCAGGTATACCGTGCCCGTGACATCCGGCTGGACCGTCTGCTCGCCGTCAAACTTGTTGACTACCGCACGTCTGACTTCGCCTCTCTGGTCAATCGCGAGCGCCTCGAGGCCGAGGCGCTGGCCATGGCCAAGATCGAGAGCCCCCACGTCGTCAAGATTGTCGAGGTACTCGAGCTGCGCGATGGAATGTTCGCGCTGGTCATGGATTTTGTTCGGGGGCAGACGCTCAGGCAGCTTCTCGGCGCAAGCCGGCCGTCGTACGACGAGACATTGGACCTGGGCATCCAGATCGCGCGCGGGCTGGCCGCGGCCCACGCGGTGGGGTTGGTGCACCGGGACGTAAAGCCGGCCAACGTGATGGTGTCGGAGCTCGAGGGCGGCGGGCGGTTTGCCCACCTGGTGGACTTTGGGATCGTGCGTCCGGCGGCCGGAGACCCGGTGTCCACCCGGTTTGTAGTGGGAACACCCACGTACATGTCCCCGGAGCAGGCCTGCGGTTTGGACGAGGTGGACGGAAGGCTGGACCAGTATTCGCTGGGGTGTCTGATGTACGAGATGGTCTGTGGCAGACCCCCGTTTGACGACCACGACCCAAACGTCGTGCTGCGCAGGCAGGTTCTGGAGCAGCCAAAGCCGATGGGCAAGTACAGGCGCGGCGTGCCCGAAGCACTGGAGAGCCTCGTGGCCCGGATGCTGGAGAAACGGGCCGAGGAACGGTTCGCGACCCTGGAGATCTTCATCCGCCAGGCGATTGCCGAGCACGAAAAGCGGCATGACTGACCCTGGCGCC
>CALBXO010000649.1 GCA_937890335.1 uncultured Pseudomonadota bacterium
CGAGCTGAATCTGTTTGGCGTAGGCGACGAGGTCGTCGCGCTTGAGCGCCCGCTGGTTCTGGTACAGCAGCTCGGCGTACTCCCAGAAGCGCCCCTGCTCGTGGGCTGCCATGGAAGCCTGGGCGGCGAGCCCTGCGTCCTGATGAAAGGGCAGCGGCCGATGCCGGTACACAATCCTGACCTTGCCCTGGTAGCGCTTCTCGAGCTCCACGAGCGTCTTCATGGATCGCGAGCAATACGGGCATTGGAAGTCACCAAATTTCACCACGGTAACCTTGGCCCGCGCAGGGCCGCGCACCGGAGCACCAGCAGGCACGGGCACCGAGTAGACCTTGGCCGGATCCGGTGCTGCTTTGGCCGTGCCCGGCGAGCCGCCCTCCACCTTCTCGATGGCCCCCTTCATGAGCGCGGCGTAGAGCTTGTCGCCCCGCAGCCCGCGCTTGCGCAGCTTCTCGCTGCGTCCGAGCGCCTCGGCCACGCTGGTCCGGAACGCGTCGATCGGACGCGCCCCGGCAAAGTACACCCCGTCTACGAAGAAGGCCGGCACCCCACGCGCGCCCAGCTTCTGCGCCAGCGCAATGTCCGCATCGATGACGGCCGCGATGCGTTTGTCGTCCAGCGCGTTGGCGAACTTCCGCTTGTTCAGGCCCAGCTGCGCCGCATAATCGAGCAAGCTCTCACGGCCCAGCGCCTTGTGGTTCTGGAAGAGCAGGTCGTGCATCTCCCAGAACTTCCCCTGCCGATGGGCCGCCTCCGACGCGATCGCAGCGAGCCTGGCCTCTTTGTGGAAAGGCAGCGGGTTGTGTTTGAACACCAGGCGCACATTGGGCATCTCGTCGAGGAGCTGGCGCAGTGTCGGCGTCACCCGGTTGCAGAACGGGCACTGAAAGTCCGAGAACACCACGACTGTGACCTCTGCCTTCCGGGGACCGCGCACCGGACTCTTCCCGAGCGGAACCTTGTACACCTTCGTTTCGTCCGGGCGGCCGGCCGCGGCCGCAGTCGGGCGCTTGGGGGCCCTCGCAGCGGGCTCCACCCAGTTCACGGCGACGCGGTCTGCGTACACACTCCCGCCGGCGCCGTCACCGACTGCCTGCAGCTCCGCATCCACGAGCTCCTTGAACTTGGCATAGGGCTGGGCCCCAACCAGGTGGGTGCCATTGATGAAGAAGTTCGGTGTGCCCCGGACGCCCACTTCGGTCGTCGTGGCCACATCGGCCTCCACCACAGCCTTGTACAGCCGCTGGTCCAGCTCGGCGCGGAACTGCGTCATGTCCAGCCCCAACTCCTCCGCGTAGCCGTCCAATTGCGCCCGCTTGAGCGCCCGCTGGTTGGCAAAGAGGACGTCGTGCATCTCCCAGAACTTGCCCTGAGCGCCCGCGGCGAGGGCTGCCTCATGCGCGAGCGGCGCGTCCTTGTGAAAGGGCAACGGGTAGTGCTTGAAGACCAGCCGCACCTTGCCCGGGTAGTCCTCCAGCAACTTGAGCAGGGTCGGCTGCACGCGGGTGCAGAACGGGCATTGAAAGTCCGTGTACTCCACGATGGTCACGGGCGCATCGTACGCGCCGCGCACAAAGCTGCCGCCCACGGGGAGGCGCTCGGAGTCCGCGACAAACTCTTTCTTCGTTTGGCCTTCCGCCTCCGCGGGAAGTACCGCGGTGACGGCAAACACGGCCACCAACACGCCAGCGAAGCTCCGGGTCCACGCCCCACCGCGCCGCCGCCACATCCACGCCACCGCAGCAAGGCCAAGCAAGTACCACGGCACTGCGGGAGCCGGCTGCGCTGTGCTGCATCCGCAACCGGAGTCGCCGGCATCTGGATCGGCGACGATCAGCTTGCGTACAAACGTCTCCGCCTCGGTCGGCGGCCCTGCGCTGAAGTCGTCCACCGCCCACGCGTGCCAGAAGAAGCGCTCGTTCTCGCCCGCGTCCAGCGTACCTCCGGGGACAATGGCCACGGTCTGCCCCTCCACGCCTTCCTCAATCGCGTCACTCATCCACACAGGCTCCGACAAGGTGTTGCTGGTGTAGACCGCGAACAGGTAGGTCAGCGGCGCTTGTTCCGGGTCCGAGGCATTTCCCACGACAAGTTCAATGTCCGCCGCCAGATCGACCTCGGCATCGTCCACGGGTCCGATGGCCGTGGGGGCCTTGGGCGGCGCGTTGACACCTACCACCACGACAAACTCCTCGGTGGCGGAGACCTCGCCGCGGACACCCTGGACGTCGCGCGCGTACACGTTCCAAGCGTAGCGTCCGCCCGCCAGGCTGACCTGGGCCTCGCCGCCCGTCGCCTCCATCTCCAGCACGGGTTCGCCAGCATCGTCCAGCACGGTCACGGTGTGCGACAGCGAGTCCCCGTCCAGATCGGTGGCCTCCTCAAACCGCAGCGCCACGTCGTCCAGGTTGGGCGGGATGCCCACGTCCACACGCGCCACGCCAATGGGCTCGATGAGCACAGGTTGCCCAGGCGCGGTGTTCTCCGCGTTGACGAGGAATGTGGACATCGCATAGGGCCCTGCGCCAGCGGGGTCCAGGGCGCGCACGCGGACGAAGTACAATGTGTCCTCCACCAACCCCTCAAGCGCCACCGTCGTTTCGCCTTGCAACCCCTCCGCGTGGGTCCTGGTAAAGCCCTCATCGCGGGACACCGCCCAGTCGTAGTTGACCGGTTCGTTGTCCGGCTCTGCCACGGGGTCCCAAGTCAGGGCCGTGGCGGTCGCCATCACCGTGGCGCCGTCTGCCGGCGCAGTGATGACGGGCGCGGGCGGCAGCACATTCTCAGTGTTGACGTGGAACGCCTCCCGCGCCGACCACGCGGAGATTACCCCGAGCTCGTCTTCGGTCTGCACGCGCCAGAAGTACGCGGTGTCGTCATCGAGCGGCTCATCCGGCGCGGAGGCAGGCTCGCTGTCCGTCCAGGTCGCGACAATCTCGGTCAGCGCGCTGTCGGAGTAGACCTCGTAGCGATACACAAAATCGTCCCCCTCAGGGTCCGTCACCGGAGTGACGGTGAACTCGGGTGAGACCGTGTCCGCGCTTCCTGTGGGCGCGAGGGGATCGGGCACGCCGGGCGCGTCGTTGTTCGCATCCACGAACATGGAGCCCGAGGTACTGTAGCCGCCGTCCACGTGCGGGTCCGCCGCGCGGGCGCGCCACCAGTAATAGGTGTTCTCCGTCAGCTCCAGGGACACCGCCCAGCTCGTCGTCTCCACGCCCTCGCCCACGCCCGCTCGGCGGGTGATGACGTCCGAGAACGCATCGTCTGCGTACACGACAAACTCGTACATCAGAGTGTCCCCGTCCGGGTCCGTCGCGTTGGTGACCGTCAGAGACGGGTGCAGCGTGGCGACCCGCTCCAGGTTGATCGGAGAGACGACCTCCGGCGCGGTGGGTCCGTTGTAGACCACTGGGTTGGTGCCGGCGTTGCACTCCTCGCGGTTGGTCAGACCATCCCGGTCGGGGTCCTGCAGAGCGTCACCCGGGTCGTTGGGGTTCAGCCCGTGTTCGGTCTCGCAGTCGTCAGGCACGCCGTCCTCATCGAGGTCGACGAAGCCGGACCGGAGAGTCCACATCTGATCATCCACGCCGCCGTCGCCGTCGCTGACTCGGATGGCAACCTCCCACGGACCGTCGTCCGCTACGTCTGAGTCGATGCGCCAGCGCACCTCGTCGCCAACGACGACCATGCCCTCCGGCCCCTCCACCAGGGCGACAACGATCTCGTCAGCGCCGGGGTCCGTAACCTCCACGGCGTACACGTAGTCACGGTCCACGAGAATGACCTGGGGCGGCGAACTCTCGATCGTCGGCGCGACGTTGAGCACGTTGATGGGCAGCTCGCGGGAGGCCGATGTGTCGTCGTCGTCCGTGACCGTCAGCGTCACCGTCACCTCGCCATCGTCGGCGAAGGAGCGGTTGATCTCTACGAGGTCCACGCCCTCCTGCGGTGGCGCACCGTCGGAAAAGGTCCAGCTGTAGGTCAGGACGTCCGCCGGCGCGCCGACAGCCAGTGCGCTGAAGCGCTCCGTCGCCCCCTCGTCCGTGGTGTCGCTGACGATGAACTGCGGAATGTTCGGGGCGACATTGCGCACCTCAACCTGGCGCATCTCCGAGTCAGAGCTGCCGCCGGGGTCTTCCACCGTGAGCAGGACATCAAACACGCCCGCGTCGTCAAAGGTGTGTTCCACCAGGGCGCCAACCTGCGGCTCCGTCCCGTCGCCGAAGTCCCAGGTATAGGTCAGTTCATCGCCGCCGGGGTCCGTGGCCGATGCCTCCGCGCGGACCGTGCCGCCCTCGTCCAACACCTCCGGGAGGGCGACCAGCGTGATGACCGGCGGCCCGTTGCCGATGTTGATGACCAGACTGCCCGACGCCGACTCGCCGCCAGGGTCCGAGATCGTCAAAGTCAGCGTGTATTGCCCATCCTCGTTGTAGATGTAGGAGATGTTGTTGAGACCCGTCGCCTCGATGGGGGGAAATCCGTCCCCAAAATCCCACGAGAACGTAATCGGCTGCCCCTCCGGGTCGGTCGCCGTCGCGTCAAAGAACAGCTCATCCCCCTGTCCGCCCTCGGTGTCGCCGGTGAGCGAGACGAGCACGGGCGGCTCGTTGATACCCGCCATCGCAACGGAACCAACAGCCATCACCACGACCCAGACCGCGGCGGCAACAATGCGATTCATGAGCGCCTCCACAGGGCGACAAAGCCGAGCAAGAGCGCCAGCATGGCCACGCCGCCATTCCCACCGGAGGCGGTCGCACAGCCATCATTGCCCCCCGCACCGGTGACCACGTCGGGCTCGTCCACATCGGGGTCTGGCTCATCCACATCGAGCTCGCCGGTGCGGAACACCGCCGTGGCACTCCACGGACCGGGGCTCTGCGCGTCGGCGGCTCGCACGCGCCACGAGTACCGCGCCGGTTCCGTCGGGAGATTGGTCACCGCGGTGGAGACCACACCGCCGTCGGCGGCGACGTCGGCGGCGACAAACACGCGCTCCATCAACGCGTCATCCGAGAAGACTTCAAACTCGTACGTCAGCGGGTCCGATTCAGGATCCACGGCGGGCGACGCAGCCAGCACGGCCGCCGCCGGGTCGACGATGACATCCCCCACCGGTGAAGACGGCGTGGGGGGGCCCGGCGGCTCGTTGGCCGCGGCTACCACCGTGAACTCCCATACCGGCGAGGTCGCCTCGGCGCCCTCGCCGTCACGGGCCGTGACGGACCACGCGTAGGTCGCCGCCGCGCTCGGGGTCTCCCATTGCGCCGTCCACTCCGCGCCTTCCTCTACGGGCGCATCGGTGGACCACAGCGCGCCGCTGAGATCGTCCGCCGCAAAGACATCCAATCGGTGCCGGACGCCGCCCCCTTCGGGGTCAACACCCGCTTCAAATGCAAACGTAACCACACCCACCTCCACCCGCGCATCCTCGGCCGGGCGTCGCAGAACGGGTGACGAAGGCGCGCCATTCTCCGAATCCACAAAAAAGCTGATTTCGGCCCACGGGCCTGCGCCCTCGGCATCCCAGGCGCGGACGCGGGCCCAGTGCATCGCGTCCTCCTCGGGCTCCTCAAACGCAACCTCCACCGACGCCCCCTCGCCCGCAATCCCTTCCACCTGAAGGATGGGCGCGGCAAAATCCGCCGTCGTCGCCACCTCCAGCTCGTAGGTCACGTCGTCGTGGTCCGGGTCCTCCACCTGCGCCCAGCGCAGCAACACAGGCAGACGCTCAAGCGTCGCGCCCTCCATGGGCGCCGTCCACATCGGCGCCGCGGGCGGCACATTCTCGGTGTTGACCGAGAAGTACGCCGGCACAGACCGACCGCTGCTCTCGCCGCGCGAGTCCACAGCCGTGCAGCGCCAGTAGTACCGATGGTCCTCGAGCAGGTCATCACGGGGCGTCCAGGTCGGCGTGTCCGACATGCCCTCCTGTACGATGCTCGGAGCGTCCGTGTCCGTGATGATCTCCCAGATGTAGCGGACAAAATCCCCCTCGGGGTCCACCGCGGGTCGCACCTCAAGCGTCGGACGCGTCTCCGCAATCGTACCCATGGGCGACAGCGGCTCCGGCGGCTCTGGCGCCTCGTTGACCGTGTTCACGAAGAAGGAGCCCGTGGGGGTCCAGGCTCCGGCCACATGCGCGTCCCGCGCGCGGGCGCGCCACCAGTAGTTTCCGTTCTCGCGCAGCGCCTCCTCGTACTCCCACGTCGTCAGCCGGAAGCCCTCGGCGTAGTCCTGCACGGAGCCCAGCAATTGGGTCAGCGCCTCGTCGCGGTACAGCTCAAACTCGTACGTGAGGTCGTCCCCATCGGGGTCCACGGCATTGGACACCATGAGCGGCACGCGGCGGACCTCCACCGTCGCGCCCACCGACGGACGGTGGATGGACGGCGCGCCTGGACCGTTGAACACGATGGGATCCGTCCCGGCGAGACACTCGTCGCGGTTGCTGATTCCATCCATGTCATTGTCCGCGGCGCCGTCATTCGGGTCGCCCGGGTCCAGCCCGTGTCGTCGCTCACAGCCGTCGGGCGCCCCGTCTTCGTCCACATCGGTGAAGGGCAGAACGCGAACGCGGACCGCCTGACTGTCGGACCCACCGTCCCCGTCGGCCGCCGTGACGGAGACGTCGTAGGTACCCACCTGCGTGAAGACGTGGGTCGTCGTCTCTCCCGTCCCCGACTCGCCGTCGTCAAACCGCCAGCGATAGGTCAGAAAGTCCAGGTCGCCCGCTGGGTCGCTCGCAGCCGCAGTGAACGTCACTGCCTCAAACTGCTCGACCGTCTCCGATGACGCCTCCAGGCTCGTGATGGTCGGGTCCAGATTGGCGACCGTGATCTCGACGGAGTCCGTCGCCGTGCGCCCAAACTCGGTGCGGGCCTGCACCGATACCGTCAGCGCCGCGGGCCCATCCAACACCCCAAGCTGCACGGTGGGGCCCGTCGCATCGCCAAACTCCTCGTCGCCGTCCAGATCCCAGGAGAACGTCACTCCCTCCGTGCCCGTGGCCGTCAGCGTCAGCTCGCCGCCCTCGTCAAACGAGAAGCTGTCGCCGCCGTCGATGTTCACCTCCGGCGCCGGACCCGCCAGCACCTGGAACCCGCGCCATCTGTTGAGACCGGTGTCGTAGAGGAAGGCCTTCCCGTCGGCGTAGCTCATCCACTCCCGGCTGTTGCTCACCACCGACGCGCTCGACTCGCCGAGAAACACCCCCGATTCGGCGTCGTAGGCCCGGAACATCTTTCCGGCGCGGTCCCAGGTGATGAACATCCCGGCGACGTAGTCGGCCCGCGCGATCCCGCCCGCCTCCGTGCCGACGTTGCGCAGCTGAAGCGTGACCAGGTCCCCCACGAGCGATCCGTCGGACACGCGGTAGCTGCGGACCACCCCACGGCCACTGGGCACGAGCACGTAGAAGAACTCCCCCGTCGGGTCCAGCGACGGCATGGACTGCGCCCCCGCCAGCGGCGCGTTGTAGAGCTTGGTCTTCACCAAGGTGTCGCGATCCACCGTAAAGATCCCGTAGTCGGCGGTGTTGTTGGACGGGTTGTACGAGGTGGCAAACAGCCGGTTGGTATTGGGGTCAAACAGCATGCTGCGACAGTCGATCTGGCCGGGCGCGCTGCGGACAAGCGTCCCATTTGGAGCCCGCTTCTCAAACCGGGTTCCGCTCGGCGACCCGCCGCTGCAGTGGTAGTAAGCGGCCCCGTCCGACGCCGTGTTCATCCGGGTCGTCGACAGGGTCGTCTCATAACTGACCACCTCCTCAGCCACATCCAGAAAGGGGCCGGAGGCCAGCGCTGAGGTCGTCGGGAGAAGCGTGGCCAGAACGGCCAGCGCGCGCAAAGCGGGGTTCTTCGTCATACGCGCAGGGTAGGGAAGGTCCCCCGTGCCTGCAAGCAACGCCTACGCGTGTGCGCCCCCGTGAGATGAGCTCACCACTGCCGGCGCGTCCGGGCCTTCTTCTTTCGAAAATTGGTCTTGCCCACGTACCAACGGTCAAACGGGTACGCGCCCTTGTGCTCGTTGGTGGCGAGCATCACGGTGCAGATCCGCTCGCGGGGCGAGGAGTGGCTGCGCAGCAGATTGCGCAACTCGCTCTCAAGATCGCCCCGCTGGCCTTGGGGGCGCCCGGGTAGCCGTTTGCTCCATCGGCGCCACAGATCCACCGTCGCTGCGGGCGAGTACTGGGCGGCGAGCATGAACTGCACCGACCGCCGATCCGCCTCGTCCTCCTGCGCCGTACTGAACGAGTGCCGGGCCATCGCGAGCGCGATGGCGCCTGGCTTCTCGCCCTTCTTACCCACGAGCCCGAGGCGCTTGAGGTAGTGGTAGATCGCCGCCGGATGGCCCAGGTCAACATGCGCGATCTCGTGAGCGAGAATCCCCGCAAGCTCCGCCTCGTTGCGCACCCAGGCCCCACCCCGGTTCTGGAGGAGCCCCGTGTAGACGTAGACGTGGCCTCCCGGCAGCACAAAGGCGTTGACCTCCGGCAGGTCAATGACGTGGAACTCGTAGGTCAGATCGCGGCTGTCCACCTCGGCGAGCAACGGTTGCGCCACCCGTGCCAGGTACGCGCGCCAGGCGCGGGTCTTGCGCGTGTCGATCTTGCCGGCAAACCGGTCCTGCTCCAGCAGCCCTTTGTGCAAGACAGCGCCCAGACGTCGCTCCTCCTTGGCGCTCAGCGGAGTGACCGTGCGCAACCCCTGGTCCAGGTCATTGGCCACCTTCTTGAGCACGTCAGTCACGAGCTGCTCGCGCACACACTCCTTGGGTCTGGCTGGAAATTCCAGGTCACTCGGGCGGTGAATCTGGCGCGCTCCGCGACGCAGGACGCCCCGTGGCGTCGTCAGGCTGCCACCGCGTCGTCCGCTCGGCGCCACGCGACTCGGTCCCGTGGGCTGGTCCTTGACCTTGGCGTAGTCCATGTCGACAGGACGGTCGTCTTCGGGCTCTTCCGCGTCGCCCAGAACGCCGGAACAGCCCAGCGCCACCAGCCCCGCAAACCCCAGACATACTACGCTGCGCCTCATGCAATCCGAGCTTGGCGCGCGCGGCGCATCGTGGCAACAGTACCGGCGTGGGACAGACGGCAATCATCGGTGGCGGTGTCATCGGACTCGGGGTCGCGTGGGAGCTCGCCCGCCGCGGTGAGCGGGTCACGGTGTTCGAGCGAGACCGTGTGGGCGCGGGCGCATCGAGCGCTGCGGCGGGCATGCTATGCCCCATGGCCGAGCTCGATTTTGTCGAGGACGAGCTCCTCGCGCTCAAGCGCGACAGCCTGGCCCGCTACCCGGAGTTTGCTCGCGCGCTGCAGGCCCTCACTGATCTGGACGTGCAGCTGCGACTCGAGGGGACGCTGTCCGTCGCCATCGACCGCGACGACGCGGCCGACCTGCGCCGCCACTACGAACACCGCCGCTCCCTGGACCTGCCCGTGGAGTGGTTCTCCGGCGCCCAGGTTCGCGCCGCGGAGCCCGCCCTCTCGCCCAGAATCCAAGCGGCGATCTACGTGCCCGGTGAGGGCCAGGTCGACAACCGCCTCCTGGTCACCGCGCTGGCGCGAGCCGCGTACCTGGCGGGGGTGGAGATTCGTGAGGGTGTCGAGGTCCAGGAGATCCTCACCAACGGCGGGCGCGTCCGGGGCGTGCGGACGTCGCAGGACCTCCCGTTCGAACACGTTGTGCTCGCCGCCGGAGCGTGGTCCCGCAGGCTTGGCCTGCCGGGGTTCAACCCGCCGGTTCGGCCCGTCCGCGGCGAGATGATCGCGGTGATGATGGAGCCGGGCGACGCGCTGGGCTGCGTAGTCCGCGCCCCAGACTGCTACCTCGTCCCGCGCGCCGACGGCCGCTTGCTCATCGGCGCCACCAGCGACGAGGTCGGGTTTGACACAAGGATCACCGCCGGTGGCCTGTTTGAGCTGCTGCGCGGCGCGACGGAGACCCTGCCCGGCGTGCGCGAGTTCGAGGTCGTGGAGACCTGGGCCGGACTGCGCCCGGGCACCCTGGACAACGACCCGATCCTCGGGCACACGGCCATCCGCGGGCTGGTCGCGGCGACGGGCCACTACCGCAACGGGATTCTGCTGCTGCCGGCCACCGCACACTACATCTCGGAGGCCGTGCTGAGCGGGAGCGACCCCGACGCCATCGCCGGGTTCGGGCCGCGGAGATTCGACCGATGAAGCAGGAGCGACTCCACATCACCGTCAATGGGGCGGTCCAGGAAGTGCGCGCCCAGAACCTCCACCAGCTGATGGTCACGATGGGAGTCGACGCCTACGCCGGCGGCGTCGCCCTGGCCGTCAACGACCGGGTGGTTCCCCGCAGCCGATGGCAGAGTGTCGAGCTCACCGATGGCGACGAGATCGAGATCGTCCGCGCGACGGCTGGAGGCTGAGATGTCCGACGACCCACTGGTTCTTGGCGACCGGAGCTTTGGCAGCAGACTGCTCGTCGGGACCTCGCGCTACCCCAACCTACGCGTCATGCAGGACGCCCTGGACGCCAGCGGCGCGGAGATCGTGACGGTGTCCATCCGGCGCCTGGATCTGAAGGCAGGTGGTGCTGGCGTGCTCGACGCCATCGACCGCGAACGGTACACGCTGCTCCCCAACACCGCCGGTTGCTACACCGCGCGCGACGCGATCCTCACCGCCCAGCTGGCGCGCGAAGCGCTCGGGACGAACCTGATCAAGCTCGAGGTGCTGGGCGACGACCGAACGCTGTTTCCCGACGTGACCCAGCTGCTCGAAGCGGCCCAGGTGCTCGTGGAGGACGGCTTTACGGTCCTTCCGTACTGCAATGACGACCCGGTCACCTGCCAGCGGCTCGAGTCCCTGGGCTGCGCAGCGGTGATGCCCCTGGGCGCGCCGATTGGAAGTGGAATGGGCATCCGCAACCCCTACAACCTGCGGATCATCCGCGAATTGATCTCCATCCCGGTGATCGTGGATGCCGGTGTGGGCACGGCCTCCGACGCGGCCATCGCCATGGAGCTCGGGTGTGACGGAGTGCTCCTCAACACCGCGATCGCCGGCGCCCGGAACCCCGTCTCCATGGCGCGCGCCATGCGACTGGGCGTGGAGGCCGGGCGGCTGGCCTACGGCGCCGGGCGGATCAGCACCAAGCTCTACGCGACGGCGTCGAGCCCCCTGGACGGGATGCTTGGAACCAAGATCACCCCGCAATGACCACCCTGTGAACTGGCGCCACGGGCGATCCCGCGCCACCATGGCACACGGAGCGGCGCGGGTACGCGTACTCCAGCCTCGGCGGGCGCGGTATCTGCACAGAGTGGCAGTGTTGCGGTCGCCGCGTGGACGACCCATTTTGTAACCGAATGTTTGCTTGGAGGTGTGATGCGCTACGCGGCCCCCGTTTTGCTGTGCGCCCTGGCCCTGGTTTCCCTCCCCCGCGCGGCCTCCGCGCAAGAGATCGCCATCGTTGCGAGCTGCAACGACGAGAATTGCGAAGACGTCCGCCAGTTCCTGCGCGACACGAACCGATTCCGGCGCGTGGACATCTTTGACATCAACGTCCGCGTCCCGAGCGCGGAATCCATCGCAAGGTACGACTCGCTGCTCGTGTTCACTGACGAGGGGTTTGAGGAGCGCGACGAGCTGGGCGACCTCCTGGCCGACTTTGTAGACAGCGGTGGCGGCGTCGTGACAGCCCCGCTGGCCCAGGAGAACGGCCCCTACCAACTCAGAGGCCGGTACTACAACGAGCGCTACGCCGGTCTGATCTACAGCGATGTCATGTTCCAGCCCGCGTCCATCGGCGACAGGCTCAGAGCCGACCACCCCGTCCTGGCCGGCGTCGAAACCCTGCGCTCGGGGGCCATGCGGTCCGCCAGCAACGCCATCTGGACCGGCTCCTACCGCGTCGCGAACTGGAGCGACGGCCGACCCGTGGCCGTAGCCCGCGAAGACCGCGACGGACGGACCCTGGACGTGACCTTCTTTCCCGCCTCCGACGCCGTCGCAGACCAGAACTGGCCGAGGGCCAGTGACGGGGCCCGGTTCTGGGCCAACGCCCTGCTATGGGCCGCGCGCAACCTGCCTCCCAGCGTCGATGTGGGGGACGGCGTGACCGCATTGGAGGGCGGGCCGGCCATGGCCTCAGTGACGGCGTTTGACCCCAATGGCGACCCGGTGATGGTACGATGGGACCTCGACGGTGACGGACTCCACAACGACGCCACGGGCACTGACGTCCTCATCCCCGCGCTGGACGGGCCCGCCTCGTACGAGCTGGAGATCGAGGTGAACGACGGCAACACCGCCGTGCTGGCAGTCGTCCCGGTCACCATCGAGAACGCCGCACCGACCATCGGCAGCATCACCTGGGCCGACCCGCAGCCCGTCGAGATGGCGTCGGTGACATTCACCGCTCTCGCCACCGACCCCGCCGGCGACCGCGACACCCTCAGCTACACCTGGACCTTTCCCGGCGACATCACCGCCACCGGCCCGGAGGCCACTTTCTCGTTTGCCCAGGACGGCACGTACCCAGTGACCCTGCTCGTCGCCGACGAAGACGGCGGCGCCATCCGCCGAAACGTAGAGGTCGCCGTGCTCAACGCCCCACCGGCGCTCGAGAGCCTTGAGGTAGACCAGGTGGACGGCGACGAGGGCTCCACCTTCAACTTCCGCGTCGTCGCCCGCGACGTCGATCCGCTGCTGTACCGATGGGAATTCGGGGACGGCGCAGGCGCCGATGGCGACACAGCCCCGCACATCTACACCGACGAAGGCGAGTACGTGGCCACGGTGACCGTTCTGGACGACGCCGGCGGCAGCATGACCAGCGACCGGGCCATCACGGTCCGCAACGTCGCGCCCACAGCCGGCGTCATCACCGCACCCGCCCTCGTTCAGGTCGATCAGGCCGTCGCGTTCCAGGCGTCGGCAACGGATCCCGGCGCGGACGCGCTGACGTACAGTTGGGACTTTGGCGACAACACGCCCGCCCAGGCGGGTCTGGACCTCGACGCCGTGCACCACGCCTACGCCAAGGCCGGCGAGTACACAGCAATCCTCACCGTCGACGACGGAGACGGCGGCACCGATACCCAGGCGCACCGGCTCGTCGTGGAAGCTCCCGACAACCCCGGCGGTTCCAGTGGTTCCACCGGTTCTTCGGGCGACGGGGGCTGTCAGACCACCCCGACCTACCACTCGGCCGCCCTCCGATGGATCTTCCGACGCTGAGGACGATTGCTCCCACACCGCCCAATCGTGTAACCATTTTCCTATGAACCGACCCACGATCCCGGCCCGCGGGCCTTCCTGCGTACGCAGCAGCCTGCTCCTGGCGGCCGCCGCGTTGCTTCTGACCGCAGCCGCTCCGACGACCGCCGAGGCCGGCGCGAAGAAGAAGCCGGACTGGATCTCGACGGTCAGTTCCGACAACCTCCAGACCGCCGTGGAGAGCGCCGGCTGGAAAGTCTTTGGCACACCGGATCGCGCCAACCCGCGCTCCGTCACCCTCGGCGTGCTCAAGGGCAAGACGGGCTGTGCACTGGCCGTCCAGGTCTTTGACACCGAGAAACTCGCCAAGAACTTCGAGCTCGCGATGGTAAAGAAGGGCG
>CALBXO010000650.1 GCA_937890335.1 uncultured Pseudomonadota bacterium
ACGTCCCCGAGCATCTGCACCTCGATGTGGCGCGGCTGGTGGACGAGGCGCTCCAGGAAGAGGTCTCCCTTGCCAAACGCGGTGGCCGCCTCACGTTCGGCGGCGCCAAACGCCTCGCGAAGCTCGGTCTTGTTGAAGGCGCGGCGCATGCCGCGTCCGCCGCCACCAAACAGCGCCTTGAGCATCACCGGGTAGCCGTGCTCCTCCGCCCACGCCATCGCCTCGTCGGCGTCCGCTACAGGCTCGTCGGTGCCGGGAATGACGGGGACGCCCGCAGCGATGGCGATGCGGCGTGCGGCCAGCTTGTCGCCCAGGCTGTCGATCACATCGGCGGGCGGGCCGACGAAGACGATCCCCTCTTCGGCGCAGCGCCGGGCGAACGTCGGGTTCTCGCTCAGGAACCCGTACCCCGGATGGATGGCGTCCACGCCGCGCCGCGTGGCGAGGGCGAGGATGGCCTCTATGTCCAGGTACGCGCGGAGGGGTTGGCCCTCCTCACCGAGCATCCAGGCCTCGTCCGCTTTGTAGCGGTGGATGGAGTGTCGGTCTTCGTACGAGTAGATGCCCACGGTGGTGAGGCCGAGCTCGGTGGCGGCCCGGAACAGCCGGATGGCGATTTCACCACGATTGGCAACGAGGATCTTCTTGAAGCTACGCATGGCCCTTGATAGCACGTCGCCGGACAGGTAGGCAGGTCCTCCAGCAACGACGCGATGCAACACGGGAGACGGTATGGCGACCAAGGTCGACAAGCAGGCGCTTGAAGCGGTCAATGAAGTTCGGGCTGCGGGTGTCGAATGGGCGTCACTGCCCGTCGCTGAGCGCGCGCGAAGGCTTCGGGAGGCCGGGCGCCTGATTCTGGCGGAGTCGGACGCGCTCGCGCGGGTCGTCACTGCCGAGACCGGCAAGCCGTTGGCGGAGTCCTATTCGAGCGAAGTGCTCGGCGTGGCGGATCTCTTTGCCTATTGGTGCAAACACGGGCCGGTGCACCTGGAGCCGCGCAAGGGCCTGGTCCCGGCGTTGGACATGCCGGGCAAAAAGGCCCGCGTCGAGCGGATGCCGCGCGGCGTCGTCGCGTGCATCTCGCCCTGGAACTACCCGGTCGCCATTCCCATGCGGACCCTCGTGCCGGCTCTGTTGGGCGGAAATGGCGTCGTGCTCAAACCGTCCGAGTTCACGCCGCGCAGTGGCGCGTGGCTGGTCGAGCGCCTCCGGGCGAGCTTGGGTCCCATCGTCGCGCTGGTGGAAGGTGACGGGAAGGCCGGCGCCGCTCTCATCAAGGCACGGCCGGACATGGTGGTGTTCACGGGCAGCACCGCGACCGGGACCAAGGTGGCCGTGGCGTGCGCCAAGCGTGGCATCGCGTGCGAGCAGGAGCTCGGAGGGAAGGACTGCGCCATCGTGCTGGACGATGCCGACATCGACCGGGCGGCTGCCGGTGTGGCGTGGGGCATCCTGACGAACGCCGGGCAGAACTGCGCCGGTATCGAGCGCGTGGCCGTGCACGGACGCGTCGCTGAACGGTTTCAGGAGGCGCTCATCGATCGCCTGCGCAAGGCGGCGACCCACGTGCCGGGCCTCGTGACGGACGGGCAGCGTGCCATTGTGGCGCGACACGTGGCGGCCGCGGTCGAAGCGGGCGGGGTCGTGCTGACAGGCGGCGTACCTGATGGCGACGAGCCCATTCCTCCCACGTTGCTCGGCAGCGTGCCCAGAGACTGCAAAGCGTGGCGCGAGGAGAGCTTTGGACCCGTTGCCGTGCTTGTGGCCGCCGGCAGCGACGAGGAGCTCGTCCGCCTGGCCAACGACTCGGAGTACGGCCTCGGCGCGAGCATCTGGTCCAAGGACATCCGGAGGGCCGAGCGGCTGTCGCGCAAGCTCAACACCGGCATGGTCTGGATCAACAACCACAGCTTCACCGGCGCGCTGCCGGATCTTCCGTGGGTTGGCGTGGGCGCGTCGGGTTCGGGCATCACGAACAGTCCGGAGGCGTTGCTGCACATGACGCGTCCGCGCCTTGTGGTCGTGGACACGTCGAACGCGATCGAGCCGTGGTGGTACCCCTATGGCGACAAGATGCTCGGTTTGATGAGGGCGGCCGTCGAGCGGCAACGCAGCGGTGGGCTGGGTGCCACCTTCGAGGCGCTCAAAGCCTTGCGGCTGCGCAACAAGGAGCTGCGCTCGTGAGCGACGTGGCAGACCCGGTCGTGGCGCCACCACAAGCGTCCGCATGGAAGCGCGGACGCGCGTGGGTCAAGGCCCGTTGGTGGGCGCGTTGGGGCGTGGACGCGCTCCTTGCGGTCGTGATCCTCGTGGCCATCACAACCTGGCAGAGTGCGGGACTTCTGGAGGATGGGGCGCCGGCCCCGGACTTTGCGCTGCGCGCCATGTCGGGGGGGCCAGTGCAGTCGCTGTCTGACTTCAGAGGCAAGAAGACACTGGTGGTCTTCTGGGCGCCGTGGTGCGGTGTGTGCCGCACGGAGACAGGGACAATCTCGGCCATTCATGAGGGTGGCAAGGGCGAGTACAACGTCGTCAGCGTGGCGCTCGGCTTCGAGAACGTCGCGAGCGTGAAGAAGTTCGTGGACGACGAGTCTGTGGATTACCCTGTCCTGCTTGGCCACGCCGGAGTGCGCGACGCGTACCGGGTCGAGAAGTATCCGACGATGTACATTCTCGACGAGGAGGGGCGCGTGGAGGACACAATCGTGGGGTACACCACGGGCCTTGGCCTGCGGGCCCGGCTGTGGCTCTAACCGGCCTGACCTACGACGACGTCGGCTGCACGCGTCCGGGTTCTCCGCCTCCAGCGGGCTACCACCGGCATGCGCGCGAGGCTGTGCTCGGCGGCGAGGAGGTCTGGGAGGCGGCGCGCCAGGCGCTGTGGCAGTGGCGTATGTTCGACATGCCCTGGGTACGATTGCACGTCGGCGGGCCCCCGGCGGTCGGGTCCATCGCCACGGTGGAGACCGGCCTTGGACCCCTGCGGCTGCGCAACGCCTGCCGCGTCCTTGCGATCTACGACAGCGCAGCCCACTGCGGCTTCAGCTACGGAACGCTACCGGGCCACGCCATGTCCGGCGAGGAGCGCTTCAGCGTGTGGCGGGACGCGGGCGAAGTCCGCTACGAGATCCTGGCGTACGCCAGGCCCGGCACGCTGCTCGCCAGGCTGGGGCTGCCCGTGGTCCGGCGCCTCCAATGGAAGTTCGGAACCGATTCCCTGGCTGCGATGCACGCGGCGGTGCGGTTATGAGAAGGCGCCCGGTGTACGCTGGGAACCGTCGTCAGCCGATCTCGAGGCCCGCGAGGCGCTCGTTGGCGATGGGGTAGGTCCGCGCCAGGTCGGAGCCGGTGACGCCGGCGGCGTCGCGCAGGGCGTTCTGGATGTGGACCGGCCGTAGGATGACGCCCCCCTCGGAGCGCTCCAGGGATTGGGGGTCGAGGGTGAGGGCGCGGTGGGTGTCGTCGCTCACGCCAATGACCCGATTGCCCCGCACGCCAGCGCCCATCATGAACATGCTCGTGATGGACCAGTGGTCCTTGCCGTTGCCCTCGTTGTAGCCGGGCGTGCGCCCAAAGTCGCTGCCGACCACCATCATGACGCGGTCCGCGATGCCCGCTTCCTCCGCCTGGTTCCACACCTCCGTGATGCCCTGGGTCAGGCCTCGCAATGCGTTGGCCTGGTTGGTGTCGTGGTTGCCGTGGGTGTCAAAGCCGCCCACGCTGAGGTTTGCGCTGACGCAGATTCCGGCGCGCCAGGCGGCGATCGCCAGAGCGCCCTGGCGTCCGAGGGTGGTGTTCAGGGCGTTGAGATCCGGCAGGTACTCCGTCAGCGCCCGAAGCGAGGCCTCGCTGGGATCGCGGGACAAGACGACTTCTGTGATGGAGCGGTCCAGATGCGGTAGGTGCTGCTTGTCGCGCAGGCGCTCGAGGCGGGCGCGCTGGGCGGCGTGGATGCGCTCCTGCGTGGTCGGCGTATGGTAGGGGACCTCATTGGTGATGCTGAGCAGGTCCGGCTGCGCGATCCGCTGGATGGCGTTCACATTGCCCACACGGGTGCGCGAGACGATCCCGCGCGTGATGTCGTAGCCGCCGTTGGTGATGAAGGCCATCGGGCTCGCGCGCCGGCGGTGGGCCGCCACGAGCGCAGCAAAGGCCGGGTGGCCCTCGGTCAGGACGCCCGAGTGGATGTGCCGTGGTCCCACCGCGTGGCTGTTGGTGGACGTGTCGATGCCGTTGAACACCAGGATGTCGCGGTAGTGCCGCTCAAAAAAGGCGTCGTTGTCCGCGAAGGGCGCCCACCGGATCGGGCTGGGCCCACTCGGCGACCGAATGTCGTCGCGCAGGTAGTGGTTGATGGGCGTGGGCGCGTCCGGATCCGGGCTGCCCTTCGGGTCGCAGAAGCTCGTGGGGTCCCAGCCGCCGCTGGCGTGGACGATGAGGTAAAGGATGCCGTCGTAGCCCTCCTGCGCGCATACGCGCGAGGGTAGGAACGGGGCGGAGACAGCGACGCCGGCCAGGCCGCACAATCGTAGAAAATCTCGTCGGTCCATAGCGCCTACTCCTCCACCACAAAGCGGTAGTCCAACAAAAGGTACGTCATCACAGCCTGCCAGGCGCGGACCGTGTAGAGCGGGTCGCTGTTGACCTGTCGCTCGTCGGGGAAGGGCACGTTGGTCCAGTACTCGACCCGTCCGCAGCACTGGCTCGAGAGCGAAGTGGACAGCTCGCCTGCCGCGATGCCGTCGCGCCCCTCGATCCATGTGTCCATGAACAGGTTGAACGTCGCGTCGACCTCGGGGTCGTTGAGCGTGAGCTCCTCGCCGAGGATGCGTTCGTGGAGGTGCTGGATGTTCTTGCGAATGGCCGCCTGCGCCTGGGGAACGTCAAAGTCGTTGGCATCCCTCGGCGTGAAGGAGACCTCTACGTGCGGAAAGAGGAGGCGTTGCTCCGGTGCAAAGGCCAGGTCGTAGGCGGTGACGCGGCAGGACATGTCGTTGGCCATCAGATCCTGGACCGCGAACATCATCCCGTTGGTGCCGTCGAGGCGCTCCACCACGTCGTCGTAGTCGAGTCCGCCGTAGAGAATCCGATACTGGTTGATGTCCAGGAGGTAGTCGTTCGAGGTGCTGTTTCCGCGCCAGGGCAGCCCGGTGACCGCCAGGATCTTTCGGTTCAGCTGCTCTGGCGTCAGTCGGGTTCCCATGCCCAATTGGTCGAGCTCCGCGGCGCGCTGCGGGTCTGGGGCATCCAGGGTGTTGACCGCGCGGAACCAAGGGCTCCGTGCGATGGCTTTGACGAGTATGCGGATGTCGTAGTTGTTCTCGCGGAACTCGCGTGCGGCGCGGTCAAAGAAGTTCTGCTGGGCTTCGAAGGCCCTGACGGCGGCCGAGGCCCGATCCGAGTCCGCGTTGGCCGCGGGCAACTTCAGAGGCGCGCGGCCCGTCATGCCCTCGTACACGATGTGGACCATGGCCACGGCGAAGCGCTCGTCGGCGGTGAGGCGCCGCGCCAGCCATTGCAGGCTTTGCAGGCGCTCGTCCACGGAGATCTCCTCGGCGCCGAATCCAGGCGGGCGCATGTTCTCGTGCCAGCTGTTGGGCGGGACGTAAGACCCGTTGCTCTCCCAGTTCTGGAACGCGCCCGCCACTGGGTCCATCACGGCGTGACAACCGGCACACTGCGAGTCGTTCAGCGTCGGGTTGTGGACCGTTGAGGTGGGATCGATGGGGCGCTGGCCCAGGTCCAGGATGTCCGTCGCCAGGAAGAAGAGAAGGGTTTTGGCCGCGCGGTGCCGGTTGCGGTTGGTCGCGGTGGTCGGGAAGCGGTTGAGGAACATCGGTGACGTGAGCAGGCCCGCGTGCGGGATGCCCTCCACCTGGAGGGGCTGGAACTCGTCCGGGTCCAGCGGGTTCTCCCACGTCGCGTCGTAGATGCCATACGCGTAGGCGGAGAACGGGTTGAGCATGATGTAATCGGCCGTCAGCAGCTCGGTGAACGGCAGGTTGTTGCGCAGGATGTGGCGCACGAGCATGAGCGGCTCGCGCGCGAGCGCATTGTTGGTGTAGGCGCCGCCGAGGGCTACGAAGCGCGCGTCCAGGCCGGTCGAGTCGTACTCCTCGTCGTAGTACCAGCGGGCGTTCGGGTAGTACGTTCGGTCCAGGAGGTCCGAGGCGCGGGTGCGTCCGAGGTATTTGTCGGTCAGGATTACGTCGCCCCAGATCTCGACCATCCGGGTTACAAAGGCCTCTTCCTGGAGGGCGCGGTCCAGCGCCGCCTCCACGCCCTGGAACCCGTTGCCGGCCGCCAGCGCGCGCTCCTCCATGGTCGGCAGCCGCCCCACGAGGTTCAGCGAGGCTTTGCGCAGGGTCTGGTCCGGGTCCAGCAGGACGACGCCGTCGAAGAACGCATCGTCGGACTCGTCCACCTCGGGGCATGTGACGGGATCGTCGATGCGCGCGAGCATAGATTCAATGGCGCGGTACGCGTCGCTGTCGGGCTCAATCTGCAGGCCACCGCCATGATCCACCTGTGCGGTGGGCTTGAGCAGAACCATGGAGACGCCATCGCGCTCGAACGCGGCGGTCTCGCTGAACACTCGGAGATTGTGCTCGATGAAACCGTGGTAGCCGCTGGGTTGAAAGACCATGCCGCTCTGGCTGGCCGCCCCCAGAGGGTTGTGGCAGCGGAAACAGGTCTGGCTCAGGACCGGTGTCCAGACCTCTTCGAGGAAATAGTCCGTGTTGGAGACGCACGCTTCGGGGCTGGCGTCGGGAACCACCGCGTCGGGTTCCGCGCCTGCGTCGGCGTCCGCATCGTCGTGCGCTGTGTCCTCGGTCGTTGCGTCGGGGACGCCAACATCCGGAGTGCCGGCGGTGTCGGGCTCGCCGGGCTCTGCTGTGGACTGGGGATCGCCGCAGGCAGCAAGCGCTGCGCAGGCCGCTGCGGCTGCGAGCCAGCCGGCCCCACGGATTGCGTAGCGCGGCTCTCGCCGGCGCGGTCGGTTGCTCGTACTCACCGCCTCCTCCCTGGCATCAAGGCCCAACCCAAGATGCCTGCGCGCCTTCGGGGCGCGATTTGCAAAACTGTGCAACCGCTGGCCGGTGGCCGACGCGTCGCGTTTGTCTCATCGCCGGGCGCGTCGGCGGGCTCGGCGTCCCGGCCTGTGTCGCGCACGCTTGTGTCTGGTTCGTCGCTCGAGTCCGCGCCGGCATCGGCCCCGCCGGCGTCGGCCCCGACGTCGTCGCCGCCGTCTGGCTGCGGTCCCACGTCCTCGGAGGCGGCGGTGCGGAAATCAAAATCTACGGCGACGGCATCCGGAGGCAGCTCGGC
>CALBXO010000651.1 GCA_937890335.1 uncultured Pseudomonadota bacterium
GCCTGTTCGGCATCATGCCCGGCTCGGCCGGCGTGCACCTGGTGGTGGCGCCGCTCTACCACACGGCGGTGCTCAACTTTGCGACCAACCACCTGCACCTTGGCCACAAACTGGTCCTGATGGACAAGTGGACCCCGGAGGGGACGCTCGAGCGCATCGATCGCTACGGCGTCACCAACAGCCATATGGTGCCCACCCAATTCAGCCGCATGCTCAAGCTGCCCGAGGCCACCCGCGCCGCCTATGACGTGAGCAGCCTGCGCCACATGATCCACAGCGCCGCGCCCTGCCCCGTCCCCGTCAAGCACGACATGCTCGCGTGGTGGGGCCCCTGCATCTACGAGTACTACGCAGCCAGCGAGGGCGGCGGCACACTGGCCACGCCGGCGCAATGGCTGGCCAAGCCTGGGACCGTCGGCGCCCCGTGGCCCATCTCCCAGATACGCATCCTGGACGACGAGCAGCAGCCCGTCCCCAACGGTACGCCCGGCACCGTCTGGATCCGCATGGGCGAGCACCGCTTTGAGTACCACGGGGACAAGGACAAGACGGACCGCGCCTGGAACGAAGGGTTCTTCACCGTCGGCGACGCCGGCTACGTGGACGACGACGGCTTCCTCTTCCTGTGCGACCGCAAGTCCGACATGATCATCTCCGGCGGCGTGAACATCTACCCCGCCGAGATCGAGTCCGTGGTCGTACTCCACCCAAAGGTCGCGGACGTGGCCGTCTTTGGTGTCCCCGACGAGGACTGGGGCGAGTCCGTCAAAGCCGTGGTGCAGCCCTCCGAAGGCGTGCCCGGCGACGACGCGCTACGCCAAGAGATTCTGGAGTTCTGCGCCGGTCAATTGGCCAAGTACAAGACGCCTCGCTCCATCGACTTCATCGACGAGATGCCCCGCGACCCCAACGGCAAGCTGTACAAGCGAAAGCTGCGCGACCCGTATTGGCAGGGCCGGGACCGTCAGATCTAACGTCCGGCGCAGGCCTCGGAGGACACTTGGAAGAACGCTCACAACAGATCGTAGACACCGCCATCGCGCTCGCCGAGGAAGGCGGGTACCAGAACGTGCGGCTGCGCGACGTCGCCGCGCAGGCCAACGTGGCGCTGGGCACCCTCTACAAACGGTTCAGCTGCAAAGAGGACATCCTCGTGGCCGCGCTCGACATGGAGTGCAAACAGTTTGAGGGAATCCTGCGTGAGTTCCCGCCCGAGGGTGACACGCCGCAGGTGCGGCTGGCGTATTTCTTCACGCTCTCTTCGCGCGCGCTTTTCCAGCGGCCCAATTTCGCCCACGCGGTTCTGCGCTCCGTCTCCTCCGGGGTCGAGGGGATCGCAGCCAAGGTCCAGAGCTACCAGGACACCATGACGCGGATGATCGTACGGACCATCCGCGACAAGGGGTGGGAGACTGCGGAGGTCGAGCCCACCGAGCTCGAGGCCGAGGTCGCCTTCATGCTCCAGGAGATCTGGTACGCAGACCTCATCGGCTGGGTCGGCGGCGTGCGCGGCGAGGACGACGTAGTCAATCACATGAAACGGGCGTGCGAGCTGCTTCTGCCCGCGCTCGACCGAGAGGAAAACCAAGCATGACTCTTCAGGACAAGGTCGCGATCATCACCGGCGCGGCCAGCGGAATCGGCCGCAGCATCGCCCGCAAATTCGCCGCCGAAGGCGCCAAGATCGTCATCGCCGACATGGACGAAGATCGGCTGGCCAAAGTCCACGCCGAGGTGGGCGGTGACATGATGCTCTGCGACGTGTCAAAGCCCGAACAGACGGCTGCGTTGGTGCACAGAGCCATCGACTTGCACGGGCGGATCGACATCTTGTGCAACAACGCCGGCGTCCTGGACAACCTGACGCCCGCCACGGACACCGACGACGAGCTCTGGGACAAGGTCATCGCCGTCAACATGACGGGCCCCTTCCAACTGTCCCGCGCCGTCCTCAAGCACATGGTGGAACAGGGCTCCGGCTCCATCGTGAACACGACGAGCGCCGCCGGGCTCAATGGAGGGCGCGGCGGGTGCAGTTACACGGCGAGCAAGCATGGGCTCGTGGGGCTGACGCGCAGCATCGCATGGTTCTACGGGCCCAAGGGAATCCGTTGCAATGCGGTCGCGCCGGGGGCGATCCAGACCCGCATGGCGAGCACTTTGGTGCCGCATATGGAGGGATTTGAGCGCTACCAGGGCTACTTCGCCACCATCCCGCCCCACGGAAAAGCCATCCAGGTCGCTGACGTAGTGGCGTTCCTGGCCAGCGACGCCGCCGGCTATGTGAACGGCGCGGTCATGCCGGTGGACGGGGGCTGGAGTACGTTCTGAGGGCGCGCCGCTCGCGGGCGGCGCTACCGCTACGCGTAGTAGCCCGTGTCCCCGGGCGGCGGCGGGTATTCGGGCAGCTCCGGGGTCTCAAACTTCTGTTTGACCGCAGCGTCGTGGATGACAATCAGACCCCAGACCAGCAGCCCGACGCTGGTCATCCAGCAGTAGCAAGTGAAGATTCCGGCGATGGAAGCGAAGATCGCCGCCTTCACCAGCTTGTAGTTCTTCCACCTGTACGCGTTGATGCCGCCGGCAATCTGAAGCCCGCCGCCGATGAAGGCGCAGAGCATCATCACCACGTGGCAGCAGCTCGCCCCGATGAGCGGCGCGACCTCCTCGCCGCTGCTCAGTCCGCCTACCACGACGGCCGCCGCGGCAATCAGGATCATGACACCCATCATGAGCATCAGGGAGCCGTGCACGATGAGCAGCACGCCCAG
>CALBXO010000652.1 GCA_937890335.1 uncultured Pseudomonadota bacterium
CTTCCTCTTTCGGCTGGAGCAGCTCCGGCGTCTCGAGCCTGGTCTCCTGCTTGCCTCGGATGGACACGTTGTGAACCCAGGGAATGAAGCCCTCTTTGTTCACCACAATCTTGTGGACGCCAGGAGACAACTCCGTGGTCAGCGTGCCCGGTGTGGTGCCGAGGTACTGGCCGTCAATGGTCACTGAGCCACCGGTCAGGTAGCTCTGGATGATCAAGGTTCCGGTGGCCATCATCGCCTCGCGCTTGAGGTCGGCGTCACCCCGGACGTTGAACTCGAGCACCTGCCTTCCGGTCTCGTCGATGGCGCTGCGACGGATGACCTCCTCGAAGTCCCGCTCACCGACGCCACTCTGGCGAACGATGAAGCGGGCGGGACCCGCCGGCAGCACTCCCTCCCAGCGGCCCTTGGCCAGCGTTTTGGCCTCGCCAGCCTCGTCAAAATAGACCACCTCAGCCCGCTCCGGCCGCGTCCGGATGGACACCGGCACTTTCTCCCGTTGCAACTCGACGGTGACGGATTGCACCTCGCTGTTGGCGCCGACCTCCCGGACGTTGACTGCCACCTGCTCCGGAACGAAGTACTCCTTCTCGACCCAGATCTGGTGCACGCCCGGGAACAACCGCAGGTTGTATGGCGTCGTGCCCTGGACGTCCCATTCCTTGTCGTCCACGTAGACGTTCGCGCCCGGTGGCGTGGAGAACACGCCGAACGGCACATCGGTGAACAGGGGGCCACCTACTTCCGGGTTGTACGCGTCCGGCGTGGTCACCTTGGCGCTGCTCGACTGCCCGGGCGTCGCGATGGCCAGCGCCTGCACGACCCGCGATCGGGCGCTCTTGACCAGCCGCAGCCGAAACTCCTTCTCAAGTTTGCCGAGCCGGTTGGCGACCTCGACGCCAGCCTCCGGGCTGCTCCCGGCGTAGCGGCGCAGATACCCGAGGGCCAGGCCAAGCTTGCCCTGCTGCTCGTGGGCCTGCGAGATGTACAGCAACAATTTGGCGTTGGGCTTGAGTGTGTACGCCTCTTCAAAGCGCGCCGCCGCGGACGAGAAATCACCTGACTCGTAGGCTTTGCGACCCGCCTTGTAGCGGTCCAGCGCCTGCGCCTTCTTGATGTCGTCCTCTTCCTGGGCCTGCAGCTCCCCAACGCCGGCGGGAGCGACCGTCACCGCCATCACTGCGATCACCAGAATGTTTCGCGCCATCCGCATGGAATGCACCTCTCAAGTCGGTCGGAAGCTACCAGAGGCGCGCCCCACTCGCAAAGCAAACGGCACAGGAGTCAGCGCCGAACACCACGGCCCCAATTGGTGCTCCTCGCGCGCGTGTGATACAGTCCGGCCGCTCGGCTGGAGCAAATGGTGTACCTTCTGAGGGCGTAGCTGATCCGCCATCCTGATGAGTGAGTTGGAGCCCAACGGTCCGGGTCCGTCTGCCGCCAACGTGGCGCGCAGCGCGCTCCAAATCGCACGCGCCGGAAACCATGAGCACGCAGCGCGCATCTTGCGGCAGCGTCTCGGGCAGTCTCCTTTGGCGGCGGGCGAAGCCGCTGAGCTGCGCCTCGTCCTCGCGCGGGTCATGTTGGACAGCGGCCACGCCAAGGCCGCCGTCGCCGAGCTCGTTCAGGTCTTGCAGATCGACGCCCACCGCCCCGACGCGCTCTTGCTGCTGACGGAGGCCCTCATCGAGTGTCGCGAGGGCCATCGCGCGATCGACATCCTGGAGCGCGCCGCGCGATCTGGCGGCGACCCCAACCGAATCGCGCAGCTGCGGGCAGCGCTGGACGCTTTGGGCACGGGCAGCCGCGATGCCAAACCCGCCGCCAACCCGTCCAAGGGTCATCTGGAGGGCATGCCCGTCCTGATCGCGCAGGACCCATTTGGCGACGATCTGGACACGCCAAGGACCTCCCCCAGGTTTTTTCCTGACGATGAGGAGACAGTCCCGTGGTTCTCGGACTCCCTGGACCAGCCCGCGACCAAACCCACACCCTCTCCCGCGCACGTCCCCGCGTCGCTCTTCTCGTCCGCCGAGGAGCGCGCGGTCGTCGGGACCGTCGACCTCGGCCGCGAGACGTTCGTCCAGGAGGAGATGACCGAGGCCGACCCCGACGCCACCCTCGACGGGCGTGGTTCGGACGCGAAGTCGGGTGGGCTCCCCGTGGTGTACCGCCCCACATCCGCAGCCCCCGAGTACGAGCCGGACACGCCGCTTCGACCCGGCTCGGAGCCCATCACGGACCCACTCGGTTGGTCCATCGGCGACCCCGGCCGCGCAGCGGTTGGACGCAACGTCCCAGCGCCGCTCATCTTCGACGACAACGAGTCCACGGTCACGGGCTCGTTTCATGGTTTGGGGCAGTCCGTGCTCGAGGACGTCCGCCGGCAGGTTGAGGCGTTCCGAGACCGTCGAGAGCCGACCGCGGAGAGGGAAGTCACACCCCAACCCGGTCCCCGCCACACCCCGATCCCCACCGACAGCGCGATTGCGCTGGGGTCGAGTGACATGTTGGATCCGGACTTCGCGGCAAGCCAGGTCATCCTGCTCTCGTCCGGTGAGATCGAGACCCTTGGGCCTGCGCCGGCCGCCGCGCCCAGGCGCAACACACCCACCGCATCCACCGCCGCCGTCCGTGAGGACCAGCTCGCCCCACACGGGTTCTCCCCCTCGATCTCCGACATCATTCTTCAGGACACGGAGCCGGTGGACCTCGCCCAGCTTCTTCCCTCCCAACGAGCGCCCGCAGGCCAGTCGCGACCCCATTCGCAGGCGATGCCGCCGGTGGCGCAGTCGCAGGGGATGCCGGTGGCGCAGTCGCAGGGGATGCCGGTGGCGCAGTCGCAGGGGATGCCGGCGCAGTCGCAGGGGATGCCGGCGCAGTCGCAGGGGATGCCCCTCGCGCAGTCGCACGGGATACCCGTCCCGCGGCGGCCCACGGATCCTCCGCCGCACCAGGACCTGCCGCCCGGTGTCATCAGCGACACCAACGTCCCGATCCGTCCAAGATCGCGCCGGCACGATCATGTGGCCCGCAACTCGGACCCCATCGGCCAGTTTGTACCACCGCCGCGGCCGCAGCGGCCGCCACAGGTCTTTCCACCAGCGCCGTCGTTGCAGGCACACCGCAGGCAGGACCTGGAGGCCAAACTCGCGGTCGCCCAGCGCCGCCAGGTGTCCCGGCAGGAGACGGACCAACACATCCGCGCCGCCCGCACCTTCGCGTGGGGCGCCCTGGTTCCGCTGGCCGTCATCGTCCTGGGCACAGCAGTGTTGCTCGTCGCGGCGCTGATCTTCTGGCCGGCTGCGCATCACGAGGCGGTCGTCGCTGTCCTCGACCACCACGGGGAGACGGCCCGTCAGTCCGCGCGAAAAGACACCTACGGCGGCTACCTGGCCGCGTCGGAAAACCTGGGCCTGGCCATCGCGGCCACGGGCCCGGGCGGACCCGAAATCGCCGGGGTGACCGAGGGCTATCTGAGCGCGCTGGGCGTGGACGACATCAAGCGACTCAAACTCGCGGCGCTGGCCGATATGGCCGAGACCCACGCCATCCTCGAGGTCCGTTTTGGACACTCCGCCGACCCCAGCTCGCTGGCGCTGCTGGCCCGGCTGGAAGGCACGAATGTGCGCTCGCCGCAGGCATCGGCCGCCAAGGGCTGGCGCCTCTTGGGGCGCGGCGACCTGGAGGCCGCGCTCGCCGGACTGGATGCGGACATCGGCGTGTTCCCCTCCTCCGCTAACCTCCACTACCTGCGCGGCGAATGCCTGGATCGCATGGGAGATCACGACCTCGCTCGGCAGGCGTGGGAGAGGGCGCAGGTCCTCGATGCCCGCCACGTGCCCACGCGGGTTGCGCTCGGGACCTGGCATGCCCGCCGGCGCAGTCAGCTGGCCACCGACCTGTTCGCCGACGTGCTCGACAGGCTGTCGCCGGGACATCCGGGGGCCACCATTGAGCGCGCCACCTATTGGATCGACACCGGCCAGAACACGCGGCAGGCGCGGGAGGCGCTGGACCGTGTCCTGGACGCAAGCCAGCCGCTGAGCGCGGTGGAACGCGCGCAGGCGCACTACGCGCGAGGTCTGTGGTTTGACGCAAACTCCGAACCCGCCAAGGCCGCGGACGAGTTCGCGGCGGCCCTCAGGCTCGACGCCTCCAATCCCATGGCGGCCGCGGCCCGCATCAAGCTGCTGATCGAGGAGGACGACCTGGACGCGGCCGAGACCGCGCTCGACGAATCCACCGGACGCGGCGGCAACCAGGAACGGCTCCGGACGCTGCGCGCCCTGTGGCTTCTCCGGTCCGGCGAGCCAGCGAAGGCACGCGCGGCCCTCGGGGCGGTGTCGGGTACCAATCCCGTCGCCCAGCGGCTCCTCGGCGACGTGCTCGTAGAGCTGGGGGAGTGGAAGGCCGCCGAGTCTGCGTTCAACCGCGCCGTGGCCCTCGGCGATCGCGCCGCCGCCCCCGACCTGCACCTGGCCCGCGCCGTCAGGGGCAACGCGGACGCCCTGCTTCACCTGCAGGCCGACACGGTCAAGACGAGCAATGCAGCGACGTCGTGGCGGTACGGCCGGGCGCGCCTGGAGCGCGGAGACCTGGATACCGCGCTGGTTCACCTCGAGAAGGCGCATCGCATCGATCCTCAGGGGACGTTCCGCCACCGCATACCGGCGGTCGCCGATCTCTGCCGGCTGCACGAGGCCAAGGGTGAGATTACGGAGGCCCGCCGCGCGTGCGACGAGGCCATCGCGCGACGACCGGCGCTGGAGCCCCCGCACCGCATCCGTGCGAGGATCGCCTCCATCGAGGGCGACGACGCGACTGCCTACGGCCTCTTGACCGCGCTGGTGGCTCGCCGGCCGGGCGACCGAGCCGTCGCGCTGGAGCTGATCCGCGCGCAGATCCACCAGGGGCGGCTGTCGGAGGCCAACGCGGCGATTGAGCAACTGATGTCCAAACAGGAGGCCAGCGCAGATTTGCACGTGCTCCAGGGGTTGCTGGAGTACGCGCGCTACCGTCACGGTTTCGCGCTGGGGTACTTCCAGCGCGCATTGGCCGCCCGCAGCGACGACGCCGAAGCGCACGCCTACGCGGCGCGCTGTCTGCTTGCGACCGGGCGACCGGGGGCGGCGGCCGAGCACATTCGGGCCGCCCGCAAGGACCCGGCCTGGACCGTCCCCGCGCTGTCTGCGTCGTCGGAATATCACCGGCAATTGGGTGATGCGCGGTCCGCCATCTCGGACGCAGGACGCGCGCTTCGGGCGGCCCGGCGCCGCGTAACGCCACCCCGGCACGTCGCCGAGGCGCACGCCGCGCTGGCACAGGGGCTTGAGATGCGCAAAGGGGCGACCGATCCAGCGGTCACCGAGGCGCTCGAGAGCGCAGCGCGCCTCGATCACGCGCCCGCGTTCTACCACCTGGCCCGCATCGCCGTGGCGAGGCGTGATCGCCGCACCTACCTCAAGGCCCTGCAGGACGCTGTGGACCGGGACCCGTTCCTGTGTCCGGCGGTCGCGCTGCTGCGCCGCGAAGTGCAGTCAAACCCAAAACTCGACGTACGTGTTCCCGACACGTGCCGCTGAGGCGACGGAGCCTCCTTCGAGCGGTCCAACCGGGCTATGAATCTGTCGCGGAGTGCGCCATGGGGCGCGGGTGATCAGAACATGCCCAGTTCGAGGCGCGCGGACTCCGACATCATGTCCAGGGACCAGGGCGGATCCCACGTCAGCTCAACCTTGGCGGTCTGCACGCCCTGGACCGAGGCAACCTTGTCCTCGACCTCGCCGGGCAGCGTGCCGGCCACGGGGCAGCCGGGGGAGGTAAGCGTCATCATGACGAGAACCTCGCCGCCGTCGCTGATGTCGATGTCGTAGATCAGCCCCAACTCGTAGATGTCCACCGGAATCTCCGGGTCATACACGCTGTGGAGGACCGATACGATCCGATCGCGAAGCTGCTCGTTCTCAGTTTCCATTGAGGCGCACCATAGGCAGGGTTGCGGCCAAGGTCAACGCCAGACAGCCAGCGTCGACACAGGCGCGGGCAGCCAGGGCGACGCCACATAGCCGTGGTACGCCGACCAATCCCAATTGTCCTCGATGTCGAGCGCCGGCGCATAGCGGGCGACCACCCGAACGAGGAGCTCGCCAGACACCGTATCAATGCCTGCGACCGCCTCCTTGGGGAGCCGCGGAAGGCGGATCGACGCCCCTTCGGTTGTCGCGCTCCAGATGGGCGGGCCGGCGACGGTGCCCGAACGCGGCGCCAGAAAAACGTCGTAGACATCTGCGTCCGGAAGCGGAGCCCAGGAGATTTCATCCCCCACCTCCGCCACGAGGACTGCCTCCGGTGGCATCCGAACGGTCAGGTCCCCCAGGTTGTCGCGCTTGATGTCGCTGGCGAACCCAACGTGGCGCACGGGACCCAGGCCCACATCGATCTCGTAGGAGACGACCACCTCGCACTTTCCGGCGTCCGCAGCGACAAGATCGACACCGACGCTGCGCCCTCCCGCGGGCACCTGCGCGCGGCCGATCAGCAGCGACACCCCCTCCATCTCGCACCGCACCGCCAGCGCGGCGGCCTGCGCGGGAGGTGGACTGACACCGATGGAGACGGAATCGGCCGCCACCGCCGCAAGCTGTGCAGCTACAGTGACGGTCTCCCCCTCCACCACCCGGACGGACGTGGGCGGCGACCACACCGCGGGCAGGCTGGCGATGGGGCCCCCGAACACCGCGAAGACCCGCTCGCCCGCGGCCATCTCCACCTGCACGCTCGCCTCGCGCGCGCCCGCACGCATGAAGACCTCCACGATTTGTCCATCGTCACTCGTAACCCACAGCGCCCGGTCCTGGGTCGTGGGCACCTCGGAGGTGAGGCCCAACGACACCCAACCCGTTTGAGGCGGCGGTGCCCGGAGGCGCAACCGGGTCGAGAACCCTGTCAGCGTCGCCGTGTCGAGGGACCAGGCGGTGTGCCCCTGCGCTGTGGCGGTCACCGGGCCGCTCGAATCGGCAGGCAAGCCGGGCAACGCGTAGCTGCCGTCATCGGCCGTCACCGCATGGCGCAACCCCACGCTGACCACCGCCCCGGCCAGCGGGGCGCCGGTCTGGTCCGTAATGACGCCACGCACGATGCGCTCGGGCGCCGAGCTGTCCAGACATGACACCGCGGTCGTGAGCAGGCATAATGCCGCGATCGTCCACCAGATTGTCGACCGGGTTGCGAGCATGGGCCCGGAGTGTAGCACATCGAGGTGCCCCTACCATGAGTCCCGACCGTGACAGCAACGGGCAGCAGACCGTCCTCATCGCCGAGGACGACGAAGAGCTCGTCACCACGATCCAGGAGTTCGCCGAGGCGCTCGGCCTGCGGGCCATCGTGGCTGAAGACGGCCAGCGAGCCATCGAACTCTGCGACGCCTACCACCCCCTGGTCTGCTTCTTTGACATGCTCCTGCCCAAGATGAGCGGCTTTGAAGCGTGCACTGCAATCAAGGCGCAGGGCGGCAAGAACGCGCCGGTCGTCATCATGATGAGCGGCATCATCAGCGATGCCTCCATGGTGTCCGCCGAGATGAAGGAATCCGGCGCGGACGATTTCGTCACCAAGCCGTTCCCCCTCGTACGGTTGTGCGAGGTCATCGCGCTCCGGGTTCCGAGCCTGGCCAAGGCGGCCATGCGGCTGCACCAGGAGCGCTCCGGAGGGGACGCACTGGACAGCGCGCCCTCGCGGCCGTCTCGTCCATCCCGCCCGGCGGTCGCCGCGCCGGCTGCAGCCGAGGCCTCGAGGGCCGCGGTCCCTGCAAAGAAAACCGCAGTGGCCGAATCCCGGGCCGCGCGGCGGCGTGCGGCCAAGCCGGCGACACCACCGAAGAAAGTCACACTGCGCAGCCACAAGATCCTCGTCGTCGAGGACTCCGCCGACTTGCGCGCCATCTACGCGGATTTTGCGCGGCGGCTCGGCCTCAAAGTCGTGGAAGCTGCCACGGGTCCCGCCGCACTCGAGGTCTTCGAAGCCGAGTCTCCGGACCTCTGCCTCATTGACCTCTTGCTGCCTGGCATGAACGGCATGGAGGTCTGCCGCGAGATCAAATCGCGCAACGCCCAGACTGTCGTCGTCGCCATGAGCGCGGTCTACCGGAACATGGATTCCTTGACCAAGGACCTTGAGCAGTACCAGGCGGACGACTACATCCACAAACCCTTTGGCCTCACCGCCCTGCGCGAGCTGCTGGAGGGCCGGCTGCCGAAAGGCACCCTCGGCGGCGACGCGGATGCGTCCCTTCGCTTCAGCGTCGAGGCCGGGGCCAAGGACGTCGGCGGCCACCTGAGTACAATGCTCACGCCGCGGGGCGCGCTCGGGAGCCCGAGCTTTGCTTCTCTGTTGTTTCGCGCGCGCGCCCGCGGTTTCAGTGGCGCCCTGGAGATCGAGCGCGACGGCGTGATCCGAACGATCCACTTCGTGGGAGGCACACCCGTCCATGCCAGGAGCAGCTCGTCGGAGGAAGGCCTGGAGGCCGTCCTGGTCCGACAGGGCCTCGTCAAGCTCAACGACCTCAACGAGATCGTATTGCACGCCGACTACACCGGAATGTTGGCCGAGGAGCTGCTGCGCGAAAACCTCGTCCGGAGGGACGATCTCGAGCGCGCGGCCCACGACACCGTGCGCGAGGTCATGTTGTCCTGCTTCCGTCTGGACGGCGGTCAGTTCGAATTCTTTGAGGGGGACCACGAAGGCGTCGACGTCGAGGTGCCCACCAATCCCGTAGCACTCATCGCCGAGGGCGTGCTCAAAGCGCTGTCCCAGAACCAGGTCGCCCAGCGACTGGGCGACATGGTCCAGCACTACGCCCTGCGCACGCCGTGGTTTGAGAAATTCCGCGACGATTTCCCTACGCAGGGCGACGAGGACAAGTTCCTGGACGCCATCGACGGCGACGCGACACTGTCGCAGCTGATGGGTAAACGAATCCTGGAGATGAACCAGACCCTCGGCGTAATCTGGGCGCTCTACCAGGCAAGGATGATCGTGTTCTCCGAGCAACCCGGTCACCGCTACAGCCGCTCCAACCTCGTGCCTCCGGCTGCGATGTCTGCGCCCATCGCCGAGGTGAACACCGGCCAGCCGGCGCTCGCGCCATCCGGCCCGGTCCCGCCCGCCCGCGAGGACAGCCTGTCGCTGTGGTCCCAGCTTTTTGGAGCGAGCTCGGCAGACTTCTGAGCGCGGCGCGTTCGGTGCTACCAGGCCGCGTCGGCGCCGCGGGTCCTCAGGCGACCGTGCCCGCCGAGATCCGCGTCCACGGTGCGCGCCGCCTCGCGGCCGTCGCTGATGGCCCAGACCACAAGACTCGCGCCACGCTGCGCGTCACCCACGGCATAGACTCGATCGACGTTGGTTCGGAAGCTGCGGTCCGCCAGGACCTTGCCGCCAGCGCCGGTCGCCACACCCAGCTCCGCCGCCACACTGCCGGGCTCGGGCCCCAGAAAACCGACGGCCAGAAGCACCATGTCCGCGTCAAACACGACCGGGGAGCCGTCCTCGACGCGTGCAGCGCGAAGTGCAGTCACTCTGCCCGCCTCGCCCTCGATGCATTCGGTCCGGATTGAATAGGCCCGCTCACCCCCCTCTTCGTGCGCCGAAGACACGCGGAACACGCGCGGCCACCACGGCCAGGGATTGTCCACCAACCGCTCGGTCGGGGGCACCTCGTTGATCTCCAGCTGCGCGACGCTGCGCGCCCCATGCCGGTGCGCCGTGCCCAGGCAGTCGGCGCCCGTATCTCCTCCGCCCAGTATCAGCACGCGCTTGCCCCCCGCGTGAAGCGGCGAGGCGGCGTCCGCGCGCGCGGCACGATTCTGCGCGGCCAGGTAATCCATCGCCAGGTGCACGCCCTCAAGCTCGCGTCCAGGGACGTCAATGTCGCGAGCCGCCGTCGCTCCCACCGCCAGGACCAGCGCATCGTGCTGCGCATAGAGGTCGGCCCACTCCACGTCCTGGCCCACATTCACACCAAGGTGAAACGTCACTCCCTCTTCCCGCATGAGCGCCAGCCGACGATCGATGACCCACTTCTCAAGCTTGAAATCCGGGATCCCAAACCGGAGCAGCCCGCCCGCGGCCTCCGCGCGCTCGAAAATCGAGACATCATGCCCCGCTCGGCGCAGCTGGGTTGCCGCCGCGAGCCCAGCCGGTCCGCTGCCG
>CALBXO010000653.1 GCA_937890335.1 uncultured Pseudomonadota bacterium
CTCGGGACCGGCAGCGGTGGCGTCGACTCGGAGGGAGCCTGCCCGCGTGCATTGAGATCGATGGTCACGAGATCTACGGAGTTCAGTTTCATCCCGAGGTCAGCCACACCGAGCACGGCGAGCACATCCTGCAACGCTTCGCGGTGGAGATCTGCAAGGGTGAGGGAACCTGGTCGCTGGAGCAGCTGGCGCGCGAGACCATCGAGGACATTCGCCGGGAGGTGGGCGATGGCAAGGTGCTGTGCGGACTGTCCGGCGGGGTCGACTCCACTGTGGCAGCCGCGCTGATCGCGAAGGCGATCGGCCCGCAGCTCGTCTGCGTCTGTGTGGACAACGGCCTGATGCGGCACAATGAGGTCGCCGGCGTCGAGAAGATCTTCAACTCCGAGTTCCCCGACGTGGAGCTTCGCGTGGTCAACGCCCAGGAGGCGTTCCTCAGCGAGCTGGCTGGCGTCACCGACCCCGAGACCAAACGCAAGATCATCGGCCGGGTCTTCATCGAAGTCTTCGAGCGCGAGTCCAACAAGATCACGGGCGTGACGCACCTGGCGCAGGGTACGCTCTACCCCGACGTCATCGAGTCCGTCAGCGTCCGCGGCCCGTCGAGCGTCATCAAGAGCCACCACAATGTGGGCGGGTTGCCCGAGCTGCTGCCGTTCAAGCTGCTCGAGCCGCTGCGCATGCTGTTCAAGGACGAGGTACGCGCCCTGGGTGCGATCCTCGGGGTCCCGCACGACTTCATCCGCAGACACCCGTTCCCAGGTCCCGGCCTGGCGATCCGAATTCTTGGCGACATCACCGAAGAGCGCCTGCGCATCGTGCGTGAATCCGATCGCATCTTCATGGAGATGCTTCACGAGCACGGAATCTACGATGACATCTGGCAGGCCTTTGCGGTGCTGCTGCCGGTCAAGACCGTCGGTGTCATGGGCGACGCCCGCACCTACGAGTTCGTAGTCGCGCTGCGCGCGGTAACGAGCCGTGACGGGATGACGGCCGACCGGTCCGACATCCCCATGGAGATCCTGGGCAAGATCTCCAACCGCATCATCGGGGAGGTCCGGGGCGTGAACCGGGTCACCTACGACCTGACGTCCAAGCCCCCTGCGACCATCGAGTGGGAGTAGCGCCTGGCCTCAAGGCGATCCTCAAGCCCCGAGACCCGTTCCACCGGCGTGCTGCGCCCGGCGGGCTAACGTCGCGCCAGCAACAGGCCCCAGAATGAACGAGGTGCCGCGGGCGTCGAGACGGTGCACAGCGGGTCCGCGATGACGACATCGCCGGGTGCCTCCCCGTTGTCCAGCGTGCTGCTGTCCATCCCGTCGTTGTTCACATCCCCGCCGTCGGGGGCGCCGCACAGAACATCGGCGACCGACACCGCCCCTCCAACCTGGAACGCACCTGCGTCGTTTTCGCAGGCGCTGCCGCCGGTGAAGGTCACATCCCCGCTCGCGACAATTCCAAATCCCGTGTTCGCGACGATGTTGCCGTTCTCCACGCTCACCTGAACTCCCGTCTGTGCCCCAGTGGCAGTCCCAGCGACGCGGATCCCGTCGCCTGTATTGTCCGTCACGCTGGACAGCCGGCTTGTGTACGCGCCCGCCAGAACCTCAACCCCTCCCGTTCCACAGGGCACGAGTGTCCGCTCGACCGTTGGGTTGCCGTCAAAGGCGTAGCAGGTATCTCCGCCCCCGTTGCGTAGAATCTCGACCGCGCCTCCCTCCCCGAACCCAAGACGAACGCCGCCCACCGCGCGAACTCCGGTGCCCTGGTTGTCATAGATTCGAGCGCCGGACACGTCCAGAGCGAGTTCGGTACCAGCCGCGTCGATGCCATGCCCGAAGGTGTTGGAGATGATGAGGTCCCCTCCCAGGCAGCGAACCGTGCCGGCGTCGGTGCGAATGGCCGCTCCCTCATTCTCGCCCAGAGTTGAGCGCTCAATCTCCACGCCCTGGGCGGCCCAGATGCCGGGACCGCCGTTGGCGCCGATGTTGATGTCTCCGGCGACCACGGACCCGTTGAGGGAACGCACACCACCGCCGGTGCACGAGATCTCAACCAGACCCGGACTCGCCCCCGTGTCACCCCAACCGAAACACAGGCCTCCGAGTCCATTGCGGATGACCTCGGCCCGGTTTCGGGACTGAGAGGCCGCGGACTTCAAGAGCCGGACATCTCCGCCGCTGTGGATGCCCCAGCCGGCGTTGTCGGCGACCGTGAAAGAGCCGTCCAATTCCACGCTACCGGCCGTCGAAAGGCCGTACCCATAGTTGTTGATGACGTAGTTGTCCGGGCCCGTGACGGTGATGTCGCCACCAGCCAAGGACAACCCGCCTCCCGCCTCGTTGCCGTCGAGTCGGACGTAGTGCAGCTGGAGGGTCCCGCTCGAGAGCGCGCCCGGGCCGTTGTTGCTCGACGACTGCGCTCGCCGCAGCACCACCCCCTCCTCCCCGAACACGCCACCGCCCGCGCAACTGACGGGCGCGACTGTAATCTCGCCGCCGGCGTCCACCGACCACTCTGTGCACACATCACCAAACCCGTTGCGCACCAAAACGGTCTCAACCACGGAGGCATCGTCCACTCCCACAACCACATTGGGACCGATCACACCCCAGCCGCCATTGTCCGCGACCGACGCCGACGAGAGCAGCGCTGTGTCGCCCGAGACGACGCCAGCCCCGAAGTTGTTGCTCACGACATTGTCGGCCTCGCGGCGGGACTGACCGGTCAGGGTTACGCTCTGTGCGCTGACCAGACCGGGCCCCTCGTTGAAGAGGCACGCGACGCGGGACAGAGAGATCGGCCCCTTGGAGAGAACGGCCGGACCGCCGTTGGCCTGCGCCTCCAGTCCCTCACCGACGACACCCTGGAGCGCCAGTATCCCACCGCCACCGCAGCCACGTCCCAGGCCATTGCTGTGTATCTGCGCGTTGGCGACCTCCACCGTCCCGGTACTCTGGACCCCCCAACTACAAGAGTCGCGCACGGAGACGTTCTGCAAGATCAACCTGGACCCGGTTGGGTTGGCGGGATTGTGATCAATTCCGGGGCCCGGGAAACCCTCCAGGTGGACCCCTCGGACCTCGACCTGCGCGCCATTGAGTTGAAGTCCGGGTGCCTCGGCGGCCTCTCTTGTGCCCAGAAGCCGAACGCCAGCGGGGTACATGGAGCCGTCGATCGTGACGCCGACTCCGACCTCTGGCAGCGGGGATTGTGGGACGATCTGAGGTGCGTCTACGTCCAGGGCGAACACGATCGTGTCCCCCCCCGGGCCGGCCCCCGCTTCCGCGAGGGCGGCGCGCAATGAACATGTGCCCTGGGCGGTTGCGCACGCACCGTCCCCAACGGAGGCGTCGGCCGAGTCGCTGACAGCGTCAACCGTAAAGGTCGCTGCCGAGACCGGGGCGCATAACAAGAGCGAGGAGGCACAGAACCAGGCGAGACCCTTCATGATCAACCCACGTCGCGGCCCCCCCGACGCTAGCGTCAGAACAGTAGCCGGAATCTATCGCCTGAACAATGAGTCGCCCTACCGCTGCCTGTTACGGAGGGTTCGTGCTGCGCGGATCAGTAGTGGCAATCCCGACAGAGTTCGCTCGACCGAGGAGAAGCGCGCACGCACGTGCGCGTCCTGAACGGTCACCTCGTCGCTGGACTGCGCCAGGGAGAGCAGCGCTGCCCGGACGGGAACGGTCAGCTCGGGCAGCGCGCTGAGCGTGTCGGACGCCTCGATGTGGAAGCAGCGGTCGAACTCCACATCGCCGGTGTGCGTGAACTCCGCCCCCAGGCCCGCACGGAATCTCTCGGTCGGACCACGCCGCGTCACATACAGGCCGCCGCTGACGGCCACTGGCAACGCCGCGAAGACGGCGAACCTGCGATCCACGCGGACCACGCGCACGCCGACCTCGTCATACTGCGCATCAAACGATGAATCGAGCACATTACTCAGGCTGGAGAGTGCTGAGGCGATCTTGGCCAGGGCGGTGTCCATGGCCCACAGTTTGAAAAACAATGGGCACAGGAGTAAAGCCGCAGCGGGTGAGACGGGCGTCTCGCCCGCACGCGCAGGAGGGACGATGCCGCACACTCTCGACAAGATCAGTCCGTATTTGCCCTTTGGTGACCGCCGCGATGCCCCATTTTACGGGCACGACATCCTGTCGGTGAACCAATTCAACCGCGACGACCTGCGCTACCTTTTTGGCGTGGCCCACGAGATGCGCGAGATGGTCGCGCGCGTCGGATGCTTTGATCTGCTCAAGGGCAAGGTCCTGGCGAACCTCTTCTACGAGCCCTCCACGCGCACAGCGTCGTCGTTCATGGCGGCAATGCAGCGTCTGGGCGGCAGCGTGATCCCCATCAGCGAGGTCCGCTACTCCAGTGTGGCCAAAGGCGAATCGCTCCCGGACACTGTGCGAACGCTCGAGTGCTACGCGGATGTGATCGTCTTGCGCCACCCTGAGAACGGGGCGGCGGCGCTGGCTGCGAGCTACGCGCAGAAACCGATCATCAACGCCGGCGACGGAACTGGCGAGCATCCGACCCAGGCGCTCCTGGATCTGTTCACGATTCACGAGGAGCTCGCGCGGGTGGAGGGCTTGACCGTCACGATGCTCGGGGACTTGAAATACGGGCGAACCGTGCACTCCCTGGCGCGCCTGCTGAGCCTCTACAACGTGAAGCTCAACTACGTGTCGCCCGGGATTCTCCGCATGCCGCAGGAGGTCAAGGACGAGGTCAGCGCGCGTGGAGTCGCCCAATATGAGACCTCGGATCTGTCCGAAGTCCTGGAGCAGACTGACGTTCTCTATGTCACGCGGGTGCAGAAGGAGCGGTTTGAAGACCCGGCGGCCTACGAGAGCGTCCGAGGCGCCTATGTCATCACACCGGACACAATGCGGGCGGCGAAGGCCAAGATGATCTTGATGCATCCGTTGCCGCGAGTTGGGGAGATCAGCATGGACCTGGACTCGGACCCTCGCGCCGCCTACTTCCGCCAGATGGAGTACGGGATGTACGTTCGCATGGCGCTGCTCGCCGCCACCCTCGGGAAGGCTTGATATGGGTTTCTTTGCGAACTTGGAAAAACGCGCGCGGGAAATCGATTCGCTGCTGTGCGTCGGCCTGGACCCCCATGTCGAGCAGCTTCCTGAGCCGACCGCGGCGGCGGCAGCCACCTTCTGCCTGAACCTGATCGAAGCCACGCGGGACGTGGCGCTGGCCTACAAGCCCAACGCGGCGTTCTTTGAGCGGTTTGGCGCCGACGGCGTCGCGGCGCTGGTGCAGGTGATCACGGCGATCCCCGACGAGATCCCCGTCGTCCTGGACGCCAAACGCGGGGACATCTCCTCGACAGCCCGTGCGTACGCGGACGCCGTGTTCAACGCAATGGGAGCCCAGGCCGTGACACTCAACGCGTACCTCGGATACGACGCGGTCGAGCCGTTCGTTCAAGACCCGGACCGTGGCGTTTTTGTGCTGTGCAAGACCAGTAATGCAGGATCTTCAGACCTGCAGGATCTGGAGGTTGGCGACGGGGTGACGCTGTACGAGCATGTCGCGGCGCTGTGTTCCGAGTGGAACGAGAACGACAACGTTGGCGTCGTGGTGGGTGCCACCCACGCGGACGCCCTGGCCCGGGTTCGGGCCGCCGCCCCAGGATTGTGGATTCTCGCGCCGGGCGTCGGCGCACAGGGTGGCGACTTGAACGCGGCGCTGGCGGCCGGGCTGCGAGCCGATGGCATGGGCATGCTCGTCCCGGTCTCCCGTGGAATCTCCAAAGCCGCCGATCCCGGCGCAGCCGCACGCAAACTGCGCGATCAGATCAACACGGCACGGGCAGCGGCAGCCAGGAACACTGGAGTCCGAGCGAGCCGTCCTCTGGATCCAAGGGCGTCGCTGGCAGCCGCGCTGCTGGACATTGAGTGCGTGAAGTTCGGCGAGTTTACCCTGAAGTCCGGAAAGGTCTCCCCCATCTACATCGACCTGCGCCGGCTCATCAGCAGCCCCGCGGTCCTGGCCGAGGTCGCCGAGGCCTATGTCGACCTGCTCGATGACCTGAACTTCGACCACATCGCCGCCCTGCCGTACGCCGCCCTGCCCATCGGAACGGCCGTCGCTCTCGCCGGAGACTGGTCCATGGTTTATCCGCGCAAGGAGGCCAAGGAGTACGGCACCAAGGTCGCCGTCGAGGGCGTGTTTGGGCGCGGTGACACGGCGGTCGTCGTGGATGACCTCGCCACCACAGGGGCCAGCAAGTTCGAGGCGTTCGCGCAGCTCGAGCAAGCGGGCCTGGCCGTTCGCGATGTCGTGGTGTTGATCGACCGCGAGTCCGGAGCCCCGGACGCCTTGCAAGAGGCCGGCTACCAAATGCACGCGCTGTACACATTGACCGAGTTGCTGGACATCTGGGAGGCCGACGGACGCGTGCCCGCACCCCAGATTGCCGCGACGCGAGCCTTCCTGGCGGGCCAATGATCTACGAGGCACTGCGCCCATTCATCTTCCTGATGGACCCGGAAGAGGCCCACGGCCTGTCGGTCCGTGCACTCGCACTGGCGGGTGGCTTCGACATCGGGCGCGGACTGCTTCGCGCGGCCTTTACCCCGGACT
>CALBXO010000654.1 GCA_937890335.1 uncultured Pseudomonadota bacterium
GCCTTCAAGAAGAGCGGTCTGGTCGTGCACCTCGACGCCGAGACCGAGATCGGCGCCTACTTCAACCTGAGCCTGGCGATGTACCTGGAGGCCGGACGGCTGCACCCGCCCGCGCAGATCTCAGCATGGATGCGGGACCGCGGATTCACGCCGGTTCGATGGGAGCTGGGTCCGGCCTTTGTGATCGTCGCCACCCGGACAGCGTGACCGCGGCGCACAGGCCTCGCGGCCTCGCGTCGCGAGCATGCGCCGCGGTTCCGCAGCCGACGCACCCCACAACACAGGTGACCAGGGCGATACTGCGGGCTGATAGTGCTACTCGCCGAGCCCCACCGGGCACGACACGCCGGTGCCGCCAATCCCGCAATAGCCGCCCGGGTTCTTGGCCAGGTACTGCTGGTGGTACTCCTCGGCGTAGAAGAACTCGGGCGCCGCGCGAATCTCCGTGGTGATGGAGCCATGCCCCGCCGCCGTCAGCTCGTCCTGGTACGCCCGACGTGAGGCCTCGGCCAGCCGCAGCTGCTCGGGACCATACGTGTAGAGGGCAGACCTGTATTGGGTCCCCTTGTCGGCGCCCTGCCGCATCCCCTGGGTAGGATCGTGGTTCTCCCAGAAGGTGGCGAGGATCGACGCGAAGCTGACCTCCGCGGGCACAAACGCCACCAGCACGACCTCCGTGTGGCCCGTCTGCCCGCCGCAGACCTCGCGGTAGGTCGGGTTTGGCGTGTAGCCTCCCGCGTACCCAACCGCCGTCGAGTACACCCCCGGCAGCGTCCAGAACTTCCGTTCCGCGCCCCAGAAACAGCCCATCGCGACCTGCACGGTCTCCACGCCCGCGGGAAACGGCGCCACGATGGAGCGACCGTTCACAAAGTGCTCGGCCGGGATCGACATACGCTCGGTGCGGCCCGGTAGGGCGTCCGAGGGAGAAACCATCGTGGTCTTCTTGTTGCCAAAGAACATGGACCATGGGTACCACGACCTGCACAGAACGGGGAGGGTTTCGGCAACACGGGCGAGTTCACCCGGTCCGCCACCGCCTCCAGAACAGTGACCGACATGACCCAACCCTTCTTCAAACGCTACCGTCTTCCGCTCGTGGGAGGAGGCCTGGTCGTCCTCGCCGTGGGCCTGGTCAGCTATTTCACGTCGGTGGCGGACATCCGCCCGCCGTTGGTTCAGCGGGGAATCTCTGCGGAGTCCGCCGCCCGCGGATTCGCCCTTTTGGAGAAGATGGACGCAGCCCATGGCGGAGCCGAGGCGTGGCGCGCCAAGGGCGCGGTGCGATTTACGCTGGACGACGAATGGGGCGGGCCGGCGGCTCTGGCGTCGCCGTGGCCGGAGAATCCCGGACGTCTGACCCTGACCATGTTGCCCGGTAGAGACACCGGCCGACTGGAGATTGACGGCGGCGAGACGTGGGGCGTGCAGAATTGGGCAACGTACACCGTGGACGCCGAGGGCAAGGTCCAGTTTGACGCGCAGCGCAACTTCGACCGCTGGTTCTGGGTCCCCACCGTCGGCTACTTCCTGGAGGCTCCCTACCGCCTGGGAGAGGCAACCATTGTCGCAGACGCTGGCCCTGACGAACACGACGGCGTCATGTGCGACCGCATCTTCCTGACTTGGGGCTCGGAAAAGCCCAACCGGGAGGTGGACCAATACGTCGCCTGGATCGACCAGAAATCCGGCCGCCTGGTCCACCTTCAATACACGGTGCGCGACTTTGCCGGGTTCATCTCCTCGGCGATGAGCTACTCCGACTACCGCGACGTGGACGGCCTCCCTATCGCCCACCGGGTAGGCGGAGACCACGTGATGACAATCCAGAAGGCAGAACTCGGCCTGACGTTGCCAGACGCATTCTTGTTCCCGGACCGAACCCGCAGCGCCGCGAAGTGACCGGACGCCCGAATCGGTACCAGTGCGCACACGCGCCGTCCACACTGGGGACGGACGCTACTCCTGCGCTGCACCCTCATCGAACTCCAGCCCGCCCATCAGATGGTCAAAGCGGCGGTAGGGCACGACATTTCCGAGCGACGCGTAGAATGGCTTGCTCGCGCCGGGGGCGATGTCCGCGACCACAATCGTGTGTTGATAGCCCGCCTTTGCGTACTTGAACTTCGTCCACACCTTGTCATCCAGAGTGGAAGTATCCGCCTTCGCGAAGCCCTTCTCATCCTTCTCAAACAGCAGGATCCGGATGGTGACGCGCCGGATGGTTCGCTCGCTGGTGTTCTTGATGGTGCCGGTAACCGCAGTGAGATTGAAGATTTCGACCGGCCCGCCAAACGTCGTGTACTCGTTGAACGCCCGGATCTCGACCACCTCGGGAAACCCGGCCAAGGCTTCCCGCATGGATTCCAGGACCGCAATGAGCCGGGTCACCAACGCCCGATCGAGGCCGTTGCGGGCGTCGGGGTTCGCCTCCAGGTGCTGCAGCAAAGCGGCGATGACCCACGCGGCCTCCTGAACCTCTCCACTGTTTTGCAACGCAGTCACGGCGTCGGTCAGCTTCCGAACGCCCTCGCCGAGGCGACCGCTCTCTGCGTAGATGGACACTACCGAGTCCCAGGCACTGAACTCCTCCGCCACGGCGAGCGCCTCGTCCCAATACCGGTCGGCCAAGGGGTCCTCCGCTTTGCCATACGCCCGCGCCGCGTTCTGACGCACCGCCAGATCCGGGTCGCTGCGCGCAAGGACCGCCCAGGCATCGGCAGCCTCCTTCCACGCCTCCGCCTCCTCAAACAGGCCCGCCGCGCGTCGAACCCGCCCATTGTGGAGGTGCGCGCTCGCCTCTTTGCGAGGCGCCTCAGCCTTGGCGTAAGCGCTGGCGGCGTCCACCCAGTCGCCCTTCTCCGTGCTGGCATCGCCCTGCTGTTCGAAGGCGAGCTTGGCCTTGGCCGGCACGTCTGCATACGTAAACGTCTGCGCCGCCTGACCCCACAAGCCAGCTTTGACATAGAGATCTCCGGCTTCCTCGTACCGCCGCGGCTTCCAGCGTACACGCGCGAGCTGGTCCCACGCGGCGACCTTGGTGAAGCTGACCTCCGCCTTGTCGAGCGCGCCTGCACGCAGCCACGCGTCCCCCGCCACGCGCCACTGGCCCGCCTTCTCGGCGCGCTCAGCGACGCTCCGGGAGGCCATCCTCTGTGCGCGCTCCACCTCGGCCTCGCGAGACTTGAGGCCAGGGTGGTCCCGGACGAATTGTGCGGCGGCGACGTAGGTGTCGGCGGCGGCGATCAGGTCTTCTGCCTCGGTCTGGGCGACCGCCTGCGCGAGAAAGCTGTCGACCATGCGGTTCGTCGGACTGTCGGCCGCACCGCGGGGACAGTGTTTGATCGCCGACCGAAAGGCCGCCCGCGCCTCGCTGTATTCACGGTCATCGAGTCGTTGCACGCCCAGGCCCACGTGCGCCTCACACGCCAGCGCCCGCCGGCGCTCAGCGTCCTCATCCGATTGAAACTCGACGCTGGCCAGCGCGAGAACTTCGTCCGCGAGCGTGACTGCCTGCGCCCACCGCGCGTCCGCAATCGCAGCCCGCGCGTCGCCCTCCAGGGACGCGATCCGCCGTGTATCCGAGGTGAGGAAGGCGAGCGCGCCGACCCCGAGGACGACGGCCGCGATGACCGCCCCCACAGCGAGATGACGCCGTCGGTTGTTCTGGACGAACTCCTCCAACGGCGGGTCTTCCCATGTTTCCATGGGTTCTTCCTACCATTACCCGCCACCGGGTTTCGACCCGTGGCACAACCGTCAGAGAGCAAAACCGGCACCGGCACCCAGGCGGGTGCGCGGTGCCGGTTCAAGGCGCCAGAGACGAGAGCGAGCCGTGCTCAGGGAGTCAATCGGTTCATGTCCCGGGGGAACAGCGTGGTCTCCCGAACGTTCGCCGCCCCGACCAGCTGCATCAGCAGCCGCTCCAGACCGATCGCAAAGCCACCATGCGGGGGCATGCCATACCGGAACGCTTCCAGGTAGCCCTCAAAGGGCTCGATGGGCATCTGGGCCGCCTTCAGAGCCGTGATGTACGACTCGTACCGGTGCAAACGCTGCCCCCCGGTGACCAGCTCCAGGCCTCGGAAGAGGAGGTCAAAGGAGTTGGACCACTGCGGCGCGCCGGGCTCCGCGTGCGTGTAGAACGGACGCTTGGCCATGGGGTAGCCGGTGACGAACAGAAACGGGCTTCCGTAGGTCTCCAGGGCCCATTTTCCAAGCGCCCGCTCCTCCTCGGGTGACAGGTCGGACTCCGTCCCCCCAAAGCGCTCGCGCGCCTCGCGAAAGTGAAGGTGCGGAATCTCCTCCGGCACCTCCGGCAGTTCCAGCCCCAACAGTGCCAGCTCCTCGCCACAGGCAGCGCTCATCTCTGCAAAGATCCCCGCCAGGACCCGCCGCAGCACCCGCATCACGCAGAAGTGGTTCTCAATGAACCCAAGCTCGACATCGAGGCTGACGTACTCGCTCAGATGGCGCGTCGTCGCGTGGGGCTCCGCGCGAAAGACCGGGCCCACCTCAAACACCCGCTCAAAAACACCCACCATGGTCTGTTTGTAGAACTGGGGGGACTGGGCCAGGTACGCCTTGCGGCCAAAGTACCCAATCTCGAATACATTCGCACCGCCCTCGGTGGCGGAGGCCACGATCTTCGGCGTCTGGACTTCGGTGAACCCGCGCGCCCCCAACGTCTC
>CALBXO010000655.1 GCA_937890335.1 uncultured Pseudomonadota bacterium
TGCCGACGAGCCGGTACGGCGCGTAGTTGAGCCAGAAGCCCAGCGCCGCGATCGGGAACAGAACGCCGAGCCCGACCCCGGCCCGCGCCGCGTAGGCCAGCACCCTGCCGGCGGAGAAATCCGAAGGGTCCAGTTGGCGCGGGTCAAGGCCCAGACTCAGGCAGTCCGACTCCAACGAATCAATGTCGTCCACAAGGGCCTGGAGCGTGTCCGGCTCCGCACTGCGAAGCGCCACGTACCCGTCCAGGAGCCGCTGGCGGAGCTCGAAGGAGTCATGAAGTGTGTCGGCCTCACCGGCCTCGTAGAGGCGCTGCGCGCGCGCCACCAGCGCGAGCGCCTCCACCTCGTCGGCGAGCAGCGTCACCGACTCCAGTGCGACAGCGAGCCTGTCCGTCAACGCGCGCGCGTCCGCGCGAGATGGCTCCTGCGCTTCATCCAGATCCACGGGATGGGCCGACAACGGCTCACCGTAGACGAGCAACGCCTCGCTCCGAAACCGCGATTTGTCCGTGAAAAACAGCCCAGCGGGCACGATGGTGACCGGCTCGCCGGCCAGCGAGGCTGCCCCCAGGGCGATCCGCGCGGCGCCGGTCTTGAGGGGCTGAAGATTGGGCTCGCTGTGGGAAATGCCCTCGGGAAACAGGGCCAGGACACCGCCGCTAAACAAGATGCGGCGCGCCGTCTCGAACGTCTCCCGATTCTTGCTCGCATCCGCAGCGTCCGAGCGCCGGTAGACAGGCACGCTGTCAAAGAGCTTCACCAGCAGCGACACCACCGGCATCTTGAACAGCGTGGATTTGGCCAGGAACGACACCGGACGCGGCGAGAAACACAGCACGATGCCGGGGTCGACCAGCGCGTTGGGGTGGTTGAGCACCATCACCGTCGGTCCTGACCTGGGCACCTTGTCTTCGCCGACGATCTCGATGCGCCGGAAAAAGATCCGCAGGATGCTGCGGAAGAAGGCCTCGAACCCGCGCCTCACGCGGCAGACTTCGGCGACATGGGGGGCGTCTTCACACGCAGAAAAAAGTAGGCGACCACGCCGATGAAGAGCGACCCGCCGGCGACCATCGCCATGTAGCGCACACCCTGCGCGCCGAGTCCCCCGCGCACCTGGTCGGCGAGCAGGCCCGCCGCAAAGATGGCCACACCATTCATGGCCTTCACGAGGAAGTTGTAGACGCCAAAGTAGATGCTGACTGCGTCCCCACCCTTTTCGTCCGCGCAGGCGGTGATGGCCTCCCCCTCGAGGCCGAGCAGAACGGCCACCATCGGGCCGCCGAGCGCAAAGAGAATCATCGCCGTGGTGAGCGGAGTTCCAATGATCCCGGCGCCCAGCCCAGCGGTGGTCAGGTAGACGACGCCCAAACCAATGGACGCGAACATCACGGCCTTCTCCCACCCAAACTTCCGAGAGATCCAAGGTGTGATGAGGAACGCCGGGATGGCGACGCCGAGCAGGGGTCCCAGGATAAGCCCCACGTCCGACTTCTCGCCCTGAAGGAGATCCACTGCGATGAAGGGGGCGGCTGCCGTCATCATCGTGAAGCTCATCTGCGACCCCGCGAACATCACGAGGACCGCCATGAAACGCCGGTGTTTGAACGCGCCACGCAGGTTGTGCCAGACGTTCGGCGTCGCCCCGTCCACCACCTTTGGCTTGCGCGGCGATTTGCTCGCCGGAGGCGCCGCGAAATACGGCAGGATCATCATCACCGCCGCAGGGACGGCAAAAATGATGGCCGAGGTCCCAAATCCATACGCCTCGACGAGGAAAGGCGAGCCCACAAAACCGATGCCCGTGGCGATCAGAATGCCCGCGCCGAGGATGTTGGACAGCGCCCGACGCTCGGACTCATCTCCGGCGGAGTAGTCCTCGATCAGGCTCCAATACGGGATGGCGTAAAACGTATAGCCGATGAAGAAGACCAACATCCCGGCCACGAGCAGCGCCCATTTCAATCCGCTGTCCATGGTGTGGGTGGGCATGAAAACCAGCGCCAGCCCCACAGGCGGAATGAGGAAGGCAAACGGCAGAAGGCCCCGCCGCTGACGCCCCTTGGCCACCCAGGAGTCACTGATGATCCCAGCGATGGGGTCCGTGACACCATCAAAGATGCGGAACGCCAGCATGGTCGCGCCGACCGCCGCCGCCGAGAACAGGACCACGTTGGTCCCGGAGATGTCGGGAGACTCGGTGGCGGCGTAGTCGATGACCCATTGGAAGAAGAAACGGGCCAGGCCCATCATCCCCACCTGGCCACACAAGAACAGTACCCATCGGACGTATCGCATGCCGACCGGGATACCCCAGCCTTTCCATCTTGACCACCCAAAGACGATTTGATACCCACGCCGCCATGAACGGACTCCGATGGACACCTTTTGCTCTGCTCGCCCTGACCCTTGCGCTGACCGCCTGCGACGGTCCCAAGGAGAAGCCGACCACGCCCACGGCCACCCCGAATGCGGACGCGGGCGCAGCACCGGACAACGCGGTCGCCGAGAAGCCCGCGGCCCAGCCGCTCACGGTGTATTGCGGTCGCAACGAGGAGCTGGTTGCCCCGGTCCTGGCGGCGTTCACAAAGGAGACCGGGATTCAGGTCACGACGAAGTACGGCAACACCCAGCAACTGGCCACGCAGCTGCTCAAGGAGGGTGACCGCAGCACCGCCGACGTGTTCATCGCCCAGGACGCCAGCACGCTGGGATACCTGGACGGCAAGGGCGTGTTTGCCCCGGTTGCCGCGGAGACGCTGGCAAAGGTGGACGCGTCTTTCTACGCCGCCTCCAAGAACTGGCTCGGAGCCACTGGGCGCGCCCGCGTGCTCGTGTACGACTCGAGCAAGCTCAAGCCTGAGGACCTCCCCGCCGACGTGGACGGGCTCACGGACCCGAAGTGGAAGGGCAAGGTCGGTTGGGCCCCGGAGAACGCATCGTTCAAGTCCTTTGTGGCGGCCATGATTCAGCAGCGCGGTCCCGAGGCGACGCAGCAGTGGCTTGAGAAGATGCTGGCGAACGAACCCCGCGCCTACCCCAAGAACACCCCTGCGGTGCGCGCCGTCCACAAGGGCGAGATCGAGGTGGCGCTGGTCAATCACTACTACCTCTTCCGCGTCTCGGACGAGATGGGCGGCACCAAGGCGGCCAACCACTACTTTCGCAACGGCAAGGCCGAGTCCATGGTCAACCTGACGGGCGCCGGCGTACTGAAGACGAGCAAGAACGGACCGACCGCGCAGAAACTCGTCGCGTTCCTGGTCGGAGAGACCGCGCAGAAGCACTTCGCGGAGGTTGTCCACGAGTTCCCGGTCCTGGCCAGCGTCAAGGCCGAGGGGCTGCCCGAGCACAGCTCGCTCAACGCGCCCAAGCTCGACGTGGCCATGCTCGACAACCTGGAAGAGACCGAGAAGCTCCTGCGGGCCGCCAAGGTCCTCGAGTGAGCCGCAGGGCTGGAGCCGCTCTGGCCCTGACGCCGATCCCCACGCTTTGCGTGCGTAGGTGGCCACATCTGTCCGGAGTGTTGGGACGCACGTGAGAGGCCTGGCCACAAGGGCGCTGGTGTTCGGAGCCCTGGGCCTGGTTGCCCTGCCCGTGCTCTTCCTTCTCTACCAATCTGCCTCGTTGCTCACGGGCGAGGCCGTCGCCGTGCTCTGGGCGAGCTCCACCTGGTGGGCCACGCTCCGGACGGTGGTTTACGGGCTCGTCGTCGGGGTGCTCTGCCTGGGACTTGCGCTGCCGTTGGCGTGGGTGACGCACTGCACGGACCTGCCGGGACGCCGGTTTTTCCAGGTGGTGCTGAACCTGCCGCTGGCCGTGCCGTCGTACGTGAGTGCGTATGTGGTCGTGGCGGCCCTCGGGCATGGCGGCTGGGTCCACTTCCTGCTGGAACCGTTGGGCGTGGAGTCCATGCCCGACGTGCGTGGCGGCGTCGGCGCGACCCTGGCCCTTCTGTGGTCCTACCCGTTCGCCCTGCTCGTCGTGCAGGCCGCGCTCGCACGTCTGGACCCCCGGCTGTGGGAGGCGGCCCAGAGCCTCGGCGCGAGCCCGTGGCAAGCCTTTCGCCGCGTGGTCCTGCCGACGCTGACACCGGCGCTCGGCGCGGGCTTTCTGCTCGTGGCCCTCTACGCCATCAGCGACTTTGGTGCCGTGTCCCTGCTGCGTTTCAAGACTCTGAGTTTCGTCATCTACCAACGGCACGACTCGATTCTGGAGACCTACCAGGACGAGGCAGTCTTCCTGAGCCTCCTGCTGGTCGTCATTGCGGGGCTGTTTGTCGCTGGCCTGGAGCTGATGCGCGGCAGGGTCACCGCCTCGCTGAGCTCGCAGGCGGCGCACAGACCGTGGCCGGTGGTGCCGCTCGGCAGATGGCGAGCTCCGGCGACGGCGTTCTGCGTTGCGGTGGCCCTCGTGGGCGTCGGCCTCCCCATCGCGGTGGTGGCCTGGTGGCTCGGCCGCGGACTGTACCTGGGACACGACGTGGGAATCCCCTGGCGCGCCACCTCCATCAGCGCGGCGCTGGCCGTGGTGGCCGCCGTGGTCGCGCTGGGAGCCGCGGTGGCGCCCGCGCTGCTCGGCCGGTTTGGGAGGGAGTCTGACGCCGCGGCGGTGCGCGTCGCGGCGCTCATGGGGTACGCTCTGCCCGGAATCGCCGTGGGCCTGGCCCTGGTGTCCATGGTCACGGCCAACGCGTACGCGCTGTACCAGACCGTCACGCTGCTCGTGGCCGCGTATGTAATCCGGTTCCTGCCGCTGGCGCTGCACACATTGAGCGAGTCGCTGCTGGCGCAGAACCGTCGCGTGTACGACGCGGCGCGCTCGCTGGGGCTCGGGCCGACGCGGGCGGTGACCCGCGTGGTGCTTCCGATGTCCCGGCCGGCGCTGTGGGCCGGACTGCTCGCGGTGCTCATCGCCGTCATCAAAGAGCTACCCGTGACCCTGCTTCTGGCCCCCATTCAGGTGGGATTGCCCGGGATGCAGCCCGTCCAGTTTGAGACGCTGGCGACCAAGATCTGGTCCCTGACGGTGGACGAGTTCCTCAGCCAGGTGGCGCCCGTTGTGCTCATTCTCCTGGCCCTGGCGACCGCGGGCTTGCTCCTTCGGCCCGATACGACGAAGCTGCGCCGGTGACGAGCGCAATCGAACTTTCAGAGGTCGTCGTCCGATACGGCGACGCCACCGCGGTGCACCCCACCAGCCTGGCCGTGGCTCCCGGTGAGCTCCACGTCCTGCTTGGACACAGCGGTTCCGGCAAGACGACCCTCCTGCGGGCCGTGGCGGGCTTTGAGCGGGCGGCGGCGGGGACGATTCTCCTCGCCGGGAGGCCGGTGGATGGCGGCGGGACCTGGGTACCTCCGGAGAGGCGCCGCGTCGGGCTGGTCTTCCAGGACTACGCGCTGTTTCCCCACCTGGATGTGGCGTCCAATGTGGGCTTTGGCGTCGGCGCGCGCGAAGTACAGCGGTGGCTCGAGCGCGTCGGCCTTGGCGATTACGCCAGCCGCGAGCCCGGATCGCTCAGCGGCGGCGAGCAGCAGCGGGTCGCGCTGGCCCGGGCGCTGGCGTGCGACCCGTCCGTCGTGCTTCTGGACGAGCCCTTCTCCAACCTGGACCGCGGCCTGCGTCAGTCCCTGCGCGACGTCACCGTCGACGTGCTGCGGGGCGCGGAAGCCACCGCCATCTTCGTCACCCACGACGCCGCGGAGGCACTCGGCCTGGCCGACCGCGTAACGGTCCTCCACCAGGGCGTTCGGCTGCAGACCGGGACGCCGCGCGAGGTCTACGAGACGCCCACCTCCCGAGCGGCCGCCCTCTGCGTCGGCGAGGCCAGCTTCTTGCCCCGCGACGGGCTCGGGTGTGCGCTGGGTTCCTTCGTCGAGCGCGACGGATCGGTGGGGGGAGACACCGTCATGCTACGCCCCCACGATGTGGTTCTTGCCGACGATGGCGCGCCCGCGCGGGTGATTCGCTCGGTGTACGTCGGCGCCCAAACAGAGGTCACGCTGGCTGTGGGGAACCACGAGATTCGCGCCACCTTCCCGCGACCCGTGTCCGGCCAGGTGCGGGTTGGACTGCGGGGCCCCGTGGCGACGCTCGGCGGCTGATCCACCCGGTGCGCCGCCCCACTGTCCCCGTTGCCATCGGCGCCGACACCACGTATGTCAGAGGCATGCGCTACCTACTCGTATTGTCGCTTCTGTTCACCGTTGGCTGCCGCACCGGCGACGGCTCACCGGACACAGACCCTGTTGCGAACGCAGGCCCCGCGGAGGTCCCCGTACAGCGCCTGGCCATGGACGGACCTCTGGCCGACGCGGAGTCCGAGATCTCGGGGCTGGCCTGGTATGGCGCGCAACTCGTGTTGTTGCCCCAGTACCCCTCGCGCGTGGACAACAGCGTCTACACGATCTCTCGCAGCGCCCTGGACGCGGCGATCGACGGCTCCACGCCAACTTTGAGCCCCAAGGCGGTGCCCCTGGTTGCGCCCGGCCTGGACGGCATCGCTGGGTTCCAGGGGTACGAGGCGATCGCGTTCGACGGGGACACCGCCTGGGTGACCATCGAGTGTGAGCCGGGAAAGGGGATGCTCGGGTGGCTCGTCAAAGGCACCATGTCCGGTTCGGAGCTCGTCCTCGACCCGGCCACGCGCCAACAGCTGGCGCCGCTCGGCCCCATCGGCAATATGGCCTTCGAGGCGGTCATCGTCACACCCGACGGCCCGCTGGCGTTCTACGAGGCCAACGGCGTTGTGTCCTCGCCGGTCGCCCTGAGTCCCGGTCGCGACCCCGTGCCCATGCCCCGCGTCCCTTTCCGCATCACCGACGCGACCGACGTGCAGGACGGCAGGTTCTGGGTCATCAACTACTTCTGGCCCGGCGACGACAAGCTGGCGGGCGCAGATCCGATCGCGCGGAAGTACGGCAAGGGTCCGACCCACGCCGCCTCGGACACGGTGGAGCGCCTCGTGGAGCTCCAGCTCGGCGCCGGCATCGCGTACACCTCCACGCCGCCGATCCAGTTGGAACTCGGCGATAAGGCGCGCAACTGGGAGGGCGTCGTCCGCCATAGGGATGGCTTTGTGCTCGCCACCGACAAGTTCCCAGAGACGATCCTCGCCTACGTGAAGGCACCCGCCGCCGACCAATAGCTCGCTTTGCATCCGGGACGCCGGGGTTCTAGAGTCTGCGCCATCGCCGCCCTATGCGGCATTGACGGAGTCCCCATGCGTACCCTTTCCGCGCTGAGCGCCCTCCTCCTCGTCACCGTCGCCTCTCTGCTCGCTGGTTGCAGCGACGATGCATTGCCGGGCTGCACCCAGGACGCCGACTGCCGACTGGGGCGGGTCTGCGTCGCGCGGGTTTGCCAGGACCCGGCCGACAACAACGGCACAAACAACGGTGTCGGCAACAACGGTGTCGGTAACAACGGTGTCGGCAACAACGGTGTCGGTAACAACGGCGTCAACAACGGCACCAACAACGGAAACAACGGAAACAACGGCGTCAACAACGGAAACAACGGCGTCAACAACGGAAACAACGGCACCAACAACGGAAACAACGGAAACAACGGCACCAACAACGGTGGACCTGCCTGCGATTCAGACGGCGACTGCAACGACGACGAGTATTGCGAGAGCTCCGAGGGATCCTGCTTCGTGGGCTGCCGGGAAGGTGGCTGTGACGACGACCAGTACTGCGAGCTGGACTCCCGCGAGTGCCGGGAGGGCACGGGCTGCCAAGCCGACGCCGACTGCCCAGACGGGAGCTGGTGCGAGTCCGATGCCGGGATGTGCCTGGAGGGCTGCCGCGAGGGCGAGTGCGGCGAGGGTGCCCGCTGTGAGCAGGACAGCCGCGTCTGCATCTGCGAGACGGACCTGGCGTGCCCGGAAGGCCAGTACTGCGAGTGGGATGCGGGCAGCTGCGAGGACGGATGTCGAGAGGGCGGATGCCCCGATGGCCAGACCTGCGATTCGGACGCACGCCAATGCGTCGGACCCGCCTGTGAGGTGGACGAGGACTGCGACGAAAACCAGTACTGCGACCACAGCGCCTGCCTCACAGGGTGCCGCGAGGGCGGCTGTGAGGAGGGCGAGATGTGCGACCCTGACTCGCGCGAGTGCGTCGGTGAGCCCATCGGGCCTCGGATCGAGGTGACACCCGGTGCCATCGATTTCGGGCGTGTCGGCGTGAACAACTCCGCAATCCAGGAGCTGACGGTACGCAACGCCGGTGACGCAACCCTCGCCGTGGGTGAGTTGGTGCTCGAGGACAACCCGAGCCAGGGCTTCAACATCATCGCGCCCAGCCAGGAGCCGCTGCGCTTCCTGGCCCCCGGCGCGACCGAGGTCTACCGGATCCGGATGCAGCCCACGTTCATCCCGCAGGGGCGCGACGAGGTGCAGTACAACAACGCGGTCCTGGTTCGCAGCAACGACCCGGAGTCCGTGCAGGTTCGCGTGGCGCTGACGGGGACCGCGACCGCGAACCCCGAGGTCTGCCTGGCCTTTGTGCCTCGCGCAGTAGACTTTGGCTTCGTGCAACCCAACCACGTGGAGGCGCACACGGTCCGGCTGACCAATTGCGGTCAGCACGAGGCGACCGTCACCGGGATCGGTCTCTCGGACGAGATCGCGTCCGTCACTTTGGGCATCGGCGGCAATTTCCCCCGCACCCTCGGGCCGGGCGACGACCTGAGCCTGTCCGTCACCTACGCCCCGACCAACACCCAGGGCTTTCAGACCACCTTGGTGGCCCGGACGGTAGGCGATCTCGAAGCGACCTCCATCCTGACCGCGTCCGGCGCCCCCGCAAACGGAGCGCGTATCGAGCTGAGCTGGGACAGCGGCGACGACGTGGACCTGCACTTCATCCGCGCCGAGGACGGAGAATTCTCGGACCCTGGGGTGGGCAATGAGGTGAACCCCAACGACTGCTACCACGCGAACCCGAACCCCGACTGGGGCGTGCAGGGAGACCCAGGCGACGACCCTTTCTACGGCGGCGACGACGACGACTTTGGTCCCGAGACCACGTCCATTGCGTCGTTTGAGGACGGGGCGCGCTACCTGGTCGTTGCCCGCTTTGCGCGCAACCGCGCCTTCGGCAGTCCGGACCTGGTGCTGCGGGTCTTCTCCGCCGGACAGGTCCAAACCTATGAAACACGGCTTCAGGAACCCGGAGACGTCTTCGCTCCGGTCATCATCGAGAGCGATGGTTCACTCACGCCGACAGAGTAGCGGTGGGATCGCAGGCACGGTCCTGCTGATCTGCGTTCTGGGCTCCGGCTGCTACTCGACGCCCGACGCCGCCGACCGAACGGAGACGGACACGGGCAACGGCGGAGCGGACGTCCCGGCCCCCGACGTGGGGCCCGACACGGACGCGCCTGACACCGACCTCGCCGACACCGGCGTGGACGTGGAGCCAGGTGACGCCGACACCGGCGCCGACGTCGAGGACGCTGGTCGCGACGTGCCCGGCGACGACACCGACGCCGACGTGGAAGAGCCGGACGCCCCGGAGGGCTTCACGCGGTACTTCCAGGAGCAGGCTCTGTCGCCGATCACGCCCGCCGTCGCAGGCGAGATGCGCGCGATACGCGCCGCGTCGGACACCCCGGACGACCTTGTGTTCATGAAGGTCGGCGCGTCTGGCACGGTGAGCCAGAACCTTCTGTACTGCTTCAGCGGTGGTGAGCAATACGACATTGTCTGGGACGGGCGCGACGTGTACCAGGACACTGTGGAGTTCTTCCGCATGGGCGACGCGGCGGGCGCGACGCCCTTCGACCGTCCCACCGAGGCCGCAGTCGTCGGGCGCACTGCCTCCTGGGCGATCGGCGGCAATCCCAGTCCCCTGGAGCGCGAGATCGACGCGATCAACCCGCGCTTCGCCTTCGTCAACTACGGCACCAACGACATGCAGCAGGGCACGACACACAGATCGGCCCTCTACCCGTTCTACGAGAACTTCACAGAGCTGCTGGACCAGCTCATCGCCCAGGGCATCATCCCCATTCTCACCGGCCTGAACCCCCGCAGCGACCGTGTGACAGCCGCCCGGTGGGTGCCCACCTACACCACCGTGGTCCGCGGCGTGGCCGAGGGCCTTCAGATCCCTTTCATCGACATCTACCTCCTGTCCCAGGACCTCCCTGGCCTGGGCCTTCTGGGGGACGGTCTGCACGGCAACGTCTATCGCACAGACGGACGCGCCCAGGGATGCGTCTTTGACGACGCCGGGCTCGAGTTCAACTACAACCACCGCAATCTGCTCAGCATCGAGGCGCTGCACCACGTCCGGCGCACCGTACTGGAGGACGCACCGGCACCGGACAGCCGCGGTCTGCCGGCGCTGGCGGGGGACGGGAGCGCGGCCGCGCCCTATGTCATCGACGGCCTGCCCTTCACCCACGTCGCGAACACCACGGGACTCCCGTCCGCCTGGGACCGCTACCCCGCCTGTGACAATGACCAGGACGAGTCCGGCGGCGAGCAGGTCTACCGGCTGGAGCTGGACGGCCCCACACCCGTGCGGATCGGTGTGTTGGACAGAGGCGCGACCGACGTGGACCTCCACGTATTGTCCGGCCCCAACGCCGAGGATTGCTTCTACCGGAGCGACAAGTACTTCGAAGGCACGCTCGAGGCCGGCACCTACCACATCAGCGTGGACACCTACGTGAGCAACGGGAACGCGCGCGCCGGGGAGTACCTCCTGTTCGTCCTCGTCTGCGAGGACGACGACCCGGACTGCAGATGAGTCGCCCTGGACACGTCCTCGGGCTCGCGCTGCTCCTGCTCACCAGCTGCACAGACGCAAACGGAGACGTCGAGGGCAACCCCGGGGACACCGACGTGGCGACGGACGCGGCCGACGCTGCCGCGGATGACCCATCCGAATTCCCAGAGACAGGCGACGACCCAGACGCCGTGGGAGCCGAGGACGTCGCCGCCGACGCGCCGCCCGGCGACACACCGCCCGACGCCATCGACACGGCTGACATGGGCGCTGAGACTGAGGACGTCCCGAGCGACCCGCCGCGGCAGGACCTCCTGCTCGTGTACGCAGACGGCAACCCGGAGTCCGAGGCGCTGGCGGCCTACTACGCGGACCCGGCAACCGGGAGGGACATCGACCCGGCGATGATGCTCGGGATCGCGGTACCCGCGGCGAGCACCGTGGACCGCGACACGTACGAGACCGCCATCCGCACCCCCATCGCAGATTGGATACAGGCCAGCGGCCGGCGCAACGAGATCAAGTACATCGTGCTGTTCAAGGGTGTGCCCCACCGCATCAGCGGGACCGGCGAGTTCGACCCGATGGCCTCCACCTTCTCGTCCGTCGACAGCGAGCTGTGTACGCTGTTCAGCGCCGGCCTCTACCCCGTGGAGGGGTGGCTGTTCAACGGGCCGCGCTACAACGACTACATCGGCGGCGGTGGCTTCTACCTGGGCGCCGACACCGAGTTCCGACACCAACGATTCACCGTCTCCTCGCGCGATCGGCGCTTCAACCTGGACTACCTCGTCGGGCGAATCGACGCGTACTCCTACGACGACGCCCGCGGCATGATCGACCGGGCCAAGGCCGCCTCCACCACTGGCTGGGTGGTCCTGGACACGAGCCCCGGGCGCCGGGGGCTGGACACCATGGTCGACCCGGTGTGGCCACAGACCGACGACTCTGCGGACAGCGCCGAGGAGCGCCTGCGGGCAGCAGGCCTGGGCGTCGTCTCCGACACGAGCAACGCGACGCTCGTCGGAGACCCCGCGGAGGCCCTCCCCGACGGCGCGGTCGAGTCGGTCATCGCGTACGCTGGGTGGGGCGTCAACCACGGCGGCGACGGCTATCCTGGCGGCGCGCTCTACATCAGGGACGACCTCCAGTTCACCTGGCTCCCCGGCGCGGCGTGGCTCAGCTACGAGAGCTTCAACGGCACTGTGCTCGACGGCGCGCTGCTGGACGCTGAACCCGGCGCACGGCGTGGACAGGGCCAGGTCGGCGACTTCCTGGCGCGCGGGGGGACGGTGGCCATTGGCAACGCGTGGGAACCCTTCGCCAGCGCCGTTGGCCACGAGGCGCATATCTTCGAGCGCTACCTCGTCCACGGAGACCCGTGGATCGAGGCGGCGTACAAGGGCCTGCGCTACCTGAGCTGGCAGGAGGTCGTCCTCGGAGACCCGCTGTGCACGCTCCCGACGCCATGATCTCCCTCCTTGTCGCGCTGCTGATTGCCCACCCCGGCTACGCCAGAGACATTGAGAAGGCGAGCCTCGCGCTCGAGGCGGACCCGGACAACGTCGCCGTGCTCGTGGTGCGGGCCGACTACTCGCGTCGGGCCGGCGCCTTCGGTGACGCGCGGATGGACCTGGCGCGCGCGCATTGCCTGGACCCAAACCTGCCGGAGGTCTGGCTCTCGCTCGCGTTGACCGAGTACGACATGGGCGACCTGCCGGCCGCGGAGTCCTGGGCCACGGCGTACCTGGAGACTGGCGGCGCAAGCGTGAAGGCCCACTGGACCCGCGCGCGTATCCGCAGTGCCCGCGGCGACGTGAACGGTGCGCTCGCGGACTTTGACGCAGCCCTGGCGCCCGCCGCCCACATCGACATCTACCTGGAGCGCGCGGCGATGCTGCGGCAGGCGGATCGGCTCGACGAAGCGCTGGCCGGGCTGCAGCATGGGGTGGCGGCCAGCGGGAGCGACGTTCTGCGGGCCGAGCTCGCCGAACTTCTGCTGGAAATGGGCCGCAACGACGACGTCATCGGGCTGTGTGACGCCGCCGTTGCTCGCACACGCGTGAGCACGCAGTGGCTCCTGCTGCGCGCGCGGGCGCACGAGGCGGCTGGAAGGCCCGAGGCGGCTCTGGCCGACCGAGAGAACGCATTCGCCCGGGCGCAGGAATTCAGCAAGCTGCGCCCCGGCGCACTCGCCGCGCGCAACCTGGCCCGTGTATTCCTCGCGCTCGGGCGATATAGTGACGCCAAACGTGTACTTGCAACTCTAGTTGACGCCGACGCTGACGACGCCGACACGCTGAATCTCCAACGGCGTGCCGCGGCCGGAGAACGATGAGACATCTCAAAGCATCCACCGCCTGGTGTGCGAAAGCCGGCCTCTGCGCTGCGCTGGCGCTGGCGGCCACCTTCGCCGCCCACCCGGCGGACGCGCAGCTGCTGACGCGGCAACCCTATCTCCAGTCCGGCTCCGACACGCAGATGATGGTCGTGTGGCGCACCTTCCCCGAGGCCGAGACTGTCTTGCGCTACGGCCCCGACCCCAACGCGCTGGACCAGGTCGTCCGGGTGCCGGGAACCCGGTCGCACCACGAGGTCAGCGTCGTCGGGCTCGCGCCCGACACGCGCTACTACTACAGCGTCGGCACTGAGAACACGGGGCTCGCCTCCGGGGCCCAGTACTACTTTGAGACCGCGCCAATACCCGGAACGACCACGCCGTTCCGGTTCTGGGTGGTGGGCGACTCAGGCACGGGGGATCCCCGACAGGCCGCGGTCCGAGACGCCATGTTGCGGTACGTGGGCGACGACCGGCCCGACCTCTACCTTCACATGGGTGACATGGCGTACTCGCGCGGCGAGGAGCTCGAGTTCGACCTGAAGTTCTACGCGCCGTACCAAACCATCCTGCGCAACACCGTGTGCTGGCCGGCGCTGGGAAACCATGAGGGCAACTCGTCGGACTCGGGCCTGCAGACCGGGCCGTACTACGAGGGGTACGCCCTCCCGACCCGCGGCGAAGCCGGCGGCGTTCCCAGCGGCACGGAGGCGTACTACTCGTTCGACTACGCCAACGCCCACTTCATCGTGCTGGACTCCCACGACTCCCCCCGCGAGACCGACGGAGCCATGCTGCGTTGGCTCGCGATGGACCTGGAGAACACCGACGCCAAGTGGCTGTTCGCCTACTGGCACCACCCGCCGTACACCAAGGGAAGCCACGACTCCGACGCGGAGGGACAGCTGATCCAGATGCGCGAGAACGCGCTGCCGATCCTCGAAGCCGGCGGCGTAGACATGGTTTTTGGCGGTCACTCGCACATCTACGAGCGCTCCTACCTGCTCGACGGCGCGTACGACACCCCCACGGTGGACACGGACAGCATCCTCGACAACGGCGACGGCCAGCCCGAGGGTGACGGCGCGTACGTGAAGACCGATGAGCCCCACCAGGGCGCCGTCTACATTGTCGCCGGACACGGCGGGACGGGCGTCGTCCAGGGCGGCAACCACCCGATGATGTACTTCCAGGAACAAGCCAACGGCTCCGTGATCGTCGACGTCAATGGCAACCAGGTGGACGTGGTCAACGTCCGCTGGGACGGGACCGTCACGGACTCCTTCACGCTCAGCAAAGGCCCTGCGCTCACCCTGCGGTCCCCGACCACCGGCTCGTCAATCCAGTCCGGCAGCGACCTCGTGATCAGCTGGCGCGGCACCGACATCGAGGGGCCCATCCGCATCGAGCTCTCGCTGGACGGGGGCGCGCAATGGGAGGTGCTGGCTGAGACGGAAAACGACGGCGTCTACGAGTGGCCAATCCCGGCGATCACAGAAACCCAGACCGCGCGCGTCCGGCTCACGGCGGTGGACGCACCCGAGCTGACCTCGGGCACGGGCAACTTCACGATCTCCCGCATCACCACCCGCGAGGTGATTGAGTTTGGCGAGGAGTGGTCCTTCCACGACGGCGCGGGCGATCCAGGACCGCGGTGGGCGGACCTCGACTACGACGACACGCCTTGGCCTCGCGGTCACGCCCAGCTCGGCTACGGCGACGACGACGAGCGCACGGTACTACGCGACGAGGACCCAAACATCCCGAGCGTCTACTTCCGCCACACGATCGACATCGACGGCGACGTGACAGAGGCGAGTTTTGCGATGTTGCACGACGACGGCGCCGGGCTGTGGGTCAACGGCACTTTCGTATGGGGCAAATACCTCGCCGACGGGCTGGGCCACGACGTCTACGCCAGCGACACCTCCAGCGACAACGAGATCAGCGCGGCCGTCATCCCGCCGGAGCGGGACAATCCCTTTGTGGTGGGTCGCAACGTGATCGGCGTCATGGTCAAGCAGGGTGGCGCCGGGTCCAGCGACGTGAGCTTCGACCTCTCGATGACGCTGACCGTGGAGCGTAATTTCCCGCCCGACCCCGTCGTCATCGCCGCGCAAAACGTGGTCGCCGGCGAGACACTCAACTTCACGGTTGAGGCGGTCGACCCCGATGGGGACGAGCTGGAATTCACAGCCACCAACCTCCCCCCGGCGGCCACCTGGACACCCGGCACCCACCAGTTTGAATGGACGCCTTCACTGGCGGATGTGGGCGCGCACTCCGCGGGGTTTGCCGTCACCGACGGTCGTCACACGGTCCCCATCACGGTGGCGATCACCGTCGAGCCTCCCGAGGAGACGGGCAACAATGGCGGCCCCAACAACGGTGGACCGAACAACGGCGCAAACAACGGCGCGAACAATGGCGCAAACAATGGCGCAAACAATGGCGTAAACAACGGCGCAAACAATGGCGTAAACAACGGCGCCAACGACAACAACGGTGCCAACGACAACAACGGCGCCAACAGCAACAACGGTGTGGCCGCCAACAACGGCGGCGCGAACAACGGGGACGGCGACACGGCGACGCCCACGGACTCGGGCGGGTGCGCGTGCCAATCCTCGCCGGGTCGCGGATTCTACGCGTGGTGGGTTCGTAGGTAGCGCAAGCGACCGGTCGAGGCGGTCAGGAGGGCCCGGGGGTGCCACAACAGAATCGGGGCTCGATCTCCAGGCCCCCACCCCTGGCCGAAATCTGCGCACCCCTGCCCGAGGCTCGGACATGGCAGGGTGACTGCCTTGTCCGCGACGCCTAAATTTGCACTCCAAACCACAGACCAGCAACGAATGCGCGGCCGCGCGAGACCATGAGCCGCCAGGAGTACTCGTGCCGTGACTGTCATCCATCGACTCGCCGCGATCTGCGTTCCTCTTCTTCTGGCCTTATGCGCCAGCAGCGTCGTGTGGGGTCAAGACGACGACGGGGACGGTGTCCCCAATGGGCAGGACAACTGCCCTGCGTTCAACGACGTCTTGTTTCCCCTGGGAGACTTCTCGGATGTCTCGGCGCTGACGCTCAACGGTCACGCCAGCCAGGACGGGGCCGAGCTGGAGCTCGTCCCCGACGTCGCCCTCCAGGCGGGCAGCGCGTGGTTGACGCAGCCGGTCACGTGGACCGACACGATGTCGTTCACCACGTTCTTCGAGGCGCAGATCGGTGGGGCGAACCGAGGTACGGGGATGACCTTCATCCTCCACAGTGATGCAGATGGCGCATCTGCCGTGGCGCCCACTGGGGGCAGCGCCGGCTTTGCCAACATCTCCAACAGCGTCGGCGTCCAGTTCGACACGACGGACAACCAAAACAGCGATCCCGACGACAACCACATCGGCCTGGTGAGGAACGGCGCGGCCACAACGCATCTGGCTACGGCTTCGCCGGGATTCGACATGAACGACGGTGTCCCGTTCTACGCCTGGATCGACTACGACGGCCGCGCCAACACCCTGGAGGTGTACGTCTCCCGGTCACTGGACAAACCGATGCTCCCCGTCCTGAGCCACACGATCGACATCGCCGGCGAAGTTGGCGACGAGGTGTATGTCGGCTTTGGCGCGTCTACTGGGTCGATGACGGACCGCCACGCGGTGCGGCAGTGGGCCATGGTCGTGGCCGACGCGGACCAGACCGACACCGATGCCGACGGGCGGGGCTCCGTATGCGACAATTGCCCGGAGTCGCCCGAAACGACGATCAGGGACTTCTCGAACTTCACTGGCGTGAACACCAACGGCAACGCGAGTCGCTCCGGCCACCTGCGGGTGACTTCCACCGACACTCACAACCCGCGGCGCGGCAGCGCCTTCCTGGGCGCGCCGCTGGCCCTCGCGGCCAACGACAGCTTTGCGACGGCTTTCACCGCCCGGTTCGCCAGCCGGGGAGACAATGTGGGCAGTCACGGGATGGCGTTCGTGCTCCACAGCCATCCTGACGGGGCTGACTCGCTGGGCAGCGGAGGGCAGGGGCTGGGGTACCAGGGCATCACGAACAGCGTGGCCATCTCCATGGACACGGAGCCGAACCGAATCGGGCTGCTAACGAACGGAAACGTGGACAACCACATCGCGGTTGGAGACCCCGGATTTGGGTTCGCCGGGCGCGGTGCAAACGGGTTCTACGTCTGGATCGACTACGACGGTGAGACCGACCTGCTGGAGGTATTCGCCGCAACGGAGGACGAGAAGCCGCAGGCGCCATCGCTTACCGCGACCATCGACATCCCAGCGTTCACCGGGGACTCGCCCTTCGTCGGATTCACCGCGTCCAGCGACGACGAGAACGGTCCCATCCAAGGGAACAACCACGACGTCCTGGCGTGGACGATTCCTCGCCTCGCCGACCAGGCGGACGCCGACAACGACGGGGTCGGAGACATCTGTGTAGACACGGACGAGGATGGCGTCGTCGACTTCACAGACAATTGTCCCAATGACCCCAACCCCGACCAGGCCAACTTTGATGGCGATGCCCGTGGCGACGTCTGCGAGGACAGCGACAGCGACGGCGTCACCGACGCGGACGACAACTGCCCTGCGGTCGTCAACCCCGGCCAGGAGGACCTGGACGGCGACAGCCTCGGTGACGTCTGCGATCCAGATCGCGACGGCGACGGCGTGGACAACGACACGGACAGTTGCCCCGACCATGCGGACCAGTCCGATACGGACGGAGATGGGGTTGGCGATGCCTGTGACAACTGCGTCGCAGACTTCAACTCCAACCAATGGGACTTAGACGACGACGGGATTGGCGACGTCTGCGACAACAGCGACGCCGATGGCATTGTCGACGCGGATGACAACTGTCCCCATGACGACAACGTCAGCCAGGACGACCTCGACGCCGATGGCATCGGCGACCTCTGCGATCTCGACCTTGACGGCGATGGTGTCTCGAATGATGTAGACAATTGCCCCGAGACGCTCCAGTCACCGCGGCGAGCCTTGACCGACCTTCGACAGGTCGCGCTCATCAGGAATGGGGACGCAAGGAGGTCGGGCGGGAACCTGATCGTCTCACGTTATGCACGGGTCTGGAGTGGACACGATGAGCACAATCTCTGCGATGGGCCCGACTACTACACCGTGCCCACGGTTGGGAGCGCGTTCGTTCCCACTCGGATCGTGCTGGGCGCAGATAGTTCGTTCTCCACCGCCTTCGTGGCGAACATCACATCCACGGACGAGGACGGGCGAGAGGGTCTTGCATTCGTCGTCCACGGCGGTGCCTCCACCGATCTCGGCCGGGGCAGCGATGGGCTCGGATACGGAGGGCTCGGCCAGAGCCTGGCCGTCGAGTTCGACACTGATCGTAGCCTCATGGATCCGAACAGCAACCACGTCGCGATCGTGACCGGGGGTGTCTCTTGGAATCATCGAGCGTTCGGCAGCCCCGGGTTCGACCTCAACGGTGGCACAGACTTCTCGGTCTGGATCGAATACGACGGCCGACACGACGTGCTCGATGTTTTTGTCTCCGAGGGGATGGAGCGCCCCGAGCAACCGGTGTTGAGCTACCTCGTGGATCTGCCCGCGCTCGTCGGCGCCACCCCCGTCATCGGCTTCACGGCGGCTAGTACTGGGTCGACGCTGACCCCCTGTAGCAGCACACTCCGTTCCAGCAGTGTCCACACCATCAAGCACTGGACCCTGCCACCCCTGCCGGACCCGAACCAGGCCGACCTCGACAACGACGGTGTGGGCGACCTCTGTGACGACAGCGACGAGGACGGCCTCCTCGACTCGGTCGATAACTGCCCGTTGCTCGCCAACGAGGACCAGGCCGATCGCGACGGAGACGACATCGGGGATGTGTGTGACCCCGACAACGACAACGACAACGTGGAGAACGACGCCGACAACTGCCCGCTCACGCCCAATGCGGAGCAGCTCGATGCCGATGGCGACAGCCTGGGGAACGCGTGCGACAACTGCTCTGCATCCAATGACGTGTTGTTTCCCCTGGGAGACTTCTCGGACGTCTCGGCGCTGACTCTCAACGGTCACGCCAGCCAGGACGGGGCCGAGCTGGAGCTCGTCCCCAACGTCGCCATTCAGGCGGGCAGCGCGTGGTTGACGCAGCCGGTCACGTGGACCGACACGATGTCGT